>JAZOPW010000330.1:0-4647 GCA_045655785.1 Eubacteriales bacterium | reverse complement strand
CTCCAACCGGTGCTTTATCAGAAAAATGCTCGTCAATTTTTTGATATATCGCCTTGTTTTGTAAATGTTTGCGGTTATATCCCTCTTCATACGCAGGTTCAGCGGAATAATCAAGTGTATACTTATGAATCCCATTGCATGCGCCTGATGCGCGAAGAGCCATATCAAAGCCCTCTAACATATTCGCTGCGCACGTAAAGCGAGGTCGAGGATAAGAATCGCCTTCAGCAAACAGTTCAATCTCGTTATCACACCAAGAGCTTTCCATTCTTTCAAGCTCGATAACATCTTGCAAGCGATTTCCCCATGAGCGAGTATACGCCCAATAGGGTGCGCCGATTAACCGCGCAAACGGTTTTGTCCTTCCTGCTAAAATCTTCGCAAGCTCTGCCGCCGAGACACCGTCGAAATCCCACGTGGACATACAGGAACAAAGACCCAAACGAATATTCGGGTTTACCGAGTCGACCGCGGCACGGGATTGTTTCGCAAACTCCCGCATATAGTGACCGTTTGATTGTAACCAAGCGCTTCGATATTTATTACCAACACCACTCCATATTTTTTTAGCAAGTCCTTCTTCTCCCACTTGTTCTCCAAGCAGCTTAGACATATATGCGCGATGATTTTTACAAGCGCAACCAAGTCCGCAATCCAGAAAACCGTAACGGAAATCATCATCGAACATAATCATATCCGGATTGCTTTTCGCTATGTTTTGTATGTATTTGTAAGCGAACTTACAAAATTCCCGATCGGACGGACAAACTTGATCTCTCGATATTCGACCGTTAGGCGAAGTGATATGTGTATATTTCTTATCGCCGCGAATCATAAACGTCCACACCCAAACCCCCACGGTGAAGCCTGCTTTTTGGAAAAGCGGTACGTTCTCACGCAAAGCCTCAAACACTTTTTCTTGCTTTTGCTGATCCGCTTCATAAGCGTCTAACGCTAAAAATACAATATCGGCTTCTATTTCTTGGAGTTTATCAATAAATGTTTGCGCCCCGTAAGTTTTTATTTGTGAGAGCATAAATGGAACTGAAAGCTTATACATCTGTTTCTCCTTATGCACTTTGGTTTTTCTAAGTATAACACATCCTTCCACCCTTGTCAAGGCTTTTCTTTGGCGTTTTTAGCAGTGGAGAGAATTTGCTCCGATAAGCTTTTTGTGTTTATCACATCATCACTGTCTCTCCGGCCAATCAGATCATCACGGATGCCGTCGGATGGGCGTCGCTAATCGTCTGGATGTCCGTTGATTGGTTTTTCGGAAAAAGCAGAAAATGAATCAAACAGAAAAGAGGAGTGAGTATCAAATGCGGGGACGCGCTTGATACTCACCCTATCTTTTTCGATTGACGGTTTATCTGACAAAATTGGTGGAGATCCGTTTTTCCTTCTTTGGCAGTCCGTAGGTCTCCTTACCGAGCGCGATGCTTTTGACGAGGAAGGTCATGTTTTCGGCAAGCGTGCGCATCGATTGCAAGCCCTCGCCGTCCTGCTCCGCCTCGCCCTTGCCTGCACCGTGGACGCTGTTCCAATACTGTCCCGACGCCACGGGCATACCGCTGATGGTAAAATACTTGTTCAATTCGTCAAAGGTGGAGGACAGACCGCCGCGTCTTGCAACCGCGATAGCGGCACCGACCTTCATGGTCTTGTCAAAGTGCGTGCTGTAGAACAGACGATCGAGCAGGGAGATCAGGGATCCGTTTGCCGACGCATAGTAGACGGGAGAACCGATCACAAGACCGTCGCAGGCTTCAAATTTCGGCGCGATGACGTTTGCAAGATCGTCAAAGGCACATTTCCCGTTTTGATAGCAATAGCCGCAAGCGATGCAACCGCGGATCGCGTTGGTACCGATCTGTACTGTCTCACATTCCAGCCCGTTCTTCAAAAACACCTGCTCCATCTCTGTCAGCGCACGCGCGGTGTTTCCGTCACGGCGAGGACTGCCGTTGATCATCAGGATCTTCATGTTCAAATACCTCCGTTTGTTGTTGTATCATTTTATTGTATTCGCGCGGACGCCGCATATGCATCCGCTTGATTTGCTTTTTGATCATTGTACCACAAATTTGTGACTTTTTCTACATTTATTACAAAATTGCTTGTGATATTTTGATATTGACAAGTCGAAAAGAGTATGTTATAATAGTGACATAAAGAAAATAGTGCCTGTACGACTGACGGATTAGCGGATCACCGCGGGGGAGTGCAGGCTGATACGTCCCGGGTGCGGTTTCTGCAACTCGGTATGCGTGCCGACCGTCTGGGCGATTCAGTTTTTTATGGAAGCTGATTGCCCTTTTTGTTTTGGCAGATCGCTTGAAGAAAGGAACGGTAAAACACATGGAATACAAAAATTGGAACGGTTTCGCGGCAGGAGCTTGGCAAAACGAGATCAATGTTCGCGATTTTATTCAAACCAACTATGCGGCATATGAGGGTGACGACTCCTTTTTGGCAAAAGCAACGCCCCGTACTGCGGCTGTTATGAAAAAGCTGGAGTCGCTGTTTGCGCTGGAGCGTCAGTTTGGCGGTGTGCTGGATATCGATACCGCAACGGTTTCCTCGCTGACCAGCTTTTCTCCCGGATATATTGACAAGGAAAACGAGATCATCGTAGGTATGCAGACCAACCGTCCGCTCAAGAGAGGGGTCAATCCCTTTGGCGGGATGCGTATGGTTCGTCAGGCGTGTGAGGCATACGGCTATAAGCTCAGCCCCAAGGTGGAGGAGGAGTTCCGCTTCCGTACCACGCATAACGACGGTGTTTTCCGTGCCTATACCGAGGAGATGCGTCAGGCACGCAAGTGCCACGTGATCACGGGACTTCCCGATGCTTACGGCAGAGGTCGTATCATCGGTGACTATCGCCGTGTCGCGCTTTACGGCGTAGACCGTCTGATCGAGGAAAAGAAGAAGGACAAGGCTTGCCTTGCCGGCGGAACCTTTAACACCGACGAGATCCGTCAGGATGAAGAGCTGCATCAGCAGATCGCATTCCTCGGCTATCTCAAGGAGATGGCGGCAATGTACGGTTTTGACATCAGTCAGCCTGCCGCAAACGCGTGTGAGGCGATTCAATGGACCTATTTTGCCTATCTCGGTGCCATCAAGGAGCAAAACGGTGCCGCGATGTCCTTGGGAAGAGTCAGCACCTTCTTTGATATTTACATCGAGCGCGACCTGAAAAACGGTACCTTGACCGAGGAGGGGGCGCAGGAGCTGATGGACGATTTTGTAATGAAGCTTCGCATCGCTCGTCACCTGCGTACACCCGAATACAACGAGCTGTTCGGCGGAGACCCTATGTGGATCACCGAGGCGGTTGGAGGCATGGGTGAGGACGGCAGAACGCTGGTTACCAAAAACAGCTTCCGTATGCTCAACACGCTCTATACCCTCGGCTCGTCCCCCGAGCCCAACCTGACCGTTCTTTGGTCGAACGCACTGCCGACGCCCTTCAAAAAATTCTGTGCCAAGGTGTCTGCCGATACCGATTCGATCCAATATGAGAACGATGACGTCATGCGTCCCATTTACGGTGACGATTATGCCATTGCCTGCTGTGTTTCGGCGATGAAGATCGGCAAGCAGATGCAGTTCTTCGGAGCGCGTTGCAATCTCGCAAAGCTGCTTCTGATCGCCATCAACGGCGGCTATGATACCACAAGCGGTATGCACATCGGTCCGCAAATGCCGGTGATGGATCAGGAAAAGCTGGATTTCGATGCCGTGATGGAGCGGTTTGAGATCTACAATGAGTGGCTTTGCCGACTCTACGTCAATACGATGAATATCATTCATTATATGCATGATAAATATGCCTATGAAAAGATCCAGATGGCATTGCACGATACCAAGGTCGGTCGCTTTATGGCGTTCGGCATCGCGGGACTTTCGGTGGTTGCCGACTCTCTCAGCGCCATAAAATATGCCAACGTGCGTCCCATCAAGGATGCGAGCGGATTTATCGTCGGCTTTAAGACCACGGGAGATTTCCCGAAATACGGAAACGACGATGACCGCGTCGATCTGATCGCCAAGGATATGTCGCACCGCGTGCTCACCGAGCTGCGCAAGACTCCAACCTACCGCAATGCCGAGCATACGCTGTCGGTGCTGACCATTACCTCCAACGTCATGTACGGAAAGAACACGGGTGCGACTCCCGACGGCAGACCTGCGTCGGCTCCCTTTGCACCGGGTGCCAACCCCATGCACAACCGCGAGGAAAACGGCGCGTTGGCGTCACTCAACTCGGTGGCAAAGCTCAGCTACGACGATTGCCGCGACGGCATCTCCAACACCTTCTCAATCACCCCCGAGGCATTGGGAAGAACAGCGGAGGAGCGCATTGACAATCTGGTTTCGATCCTGGACGGATACTTTGCAAAGAAAGCACACCATATCAATATCAATGTGCTGAACCGTGAGACGCTGATGAAGGCGTACGAAGATCCGGAGGCGTATCCGAATCTGACCATTCGTGTTTCGGGCTATGCGGTGAACTTCCATAAGCTCTCCCGTGAGCAGCAGCGCGAGGTCATCAGCCGTACCTTCCACGAGACGATATGAGTGAAAGCATAAACGGCAGGGTACACTCGATTCAGAGCATGGGTACTCTCGACG
>JAZOPW010000329.1:0-2180 GCA_045655785.1 Eubacteriales bacterium | reverse complement strand
CAATTTGCGAACATAATTTTTTCTGCGGGAAAATACTTTTGGTTTGTCATAATAAACATATCAACCTTCTGCTTGTCAATAAATACATTCTCTTCCATTTGTAGTTCTCCTTTTATTGTTAATATACCAAATTGGGATATATTAATTATACCAAAATGGTATAATAATGTCAATAGGTTTTGCAAAAAAAAATTGAAAAAAAGCAAAAAAGGATATAAAACATGGAATTTCGGCTTAAAGAATTGCGAAAAAAAAGAAACATTTCTCAACTGAAGTTGGCACTCGACTTGAATATGAACCAAAATACCATATCAAGATATGAAAATATGGAACGCGAAGCAGACTATGAGACACTGATAAAATTTGCCGACTATTTTCATGTTTCTTTAGATTATTTACTTGGGAGAACAGAAAACAAATAAAGACCTTTACGCATTTGAAGCAAACGCATAAAGGTCTTTTTTGATGGGGCGTCTTTTTAAATGGCCTCGATTTATGTGAAATCAAGGGAAGCAACAAGTTCCCCGGCCAAAAGAGAGCACGTCACCGACGGTGATGTGCTGTCTTTTGTGTTTTTGACCATTTCAAATGCTTCAACAATACCATTTTGGTGGGAGATCCTTTTCATCGATAAGAGGATCTACCCCCTTGCAATTTTTCCAAATCTTTTCCATTGTTTCCTTCATGATCCGTGCGTCACAGCACTGTGTCGGAGCATTTCCGACAAATCCGTCTACGATCGCGCCGTGATATCGAAATGCCGTTTCATATTTCGGGAATCGCAAGGAAACGTCGGAGGTAAAGTCGGTCTTGTGTGTCCGCACTCGCTGTGTGATCTGCTCGCCTGTCGTAAGCTTTACAACTGCCTCATGAGGATCCGCCGAAAGTCGGTTTGGCATGTCAAGTATCTCCTCCACGCAATGCAGATAGGTGTTTCGATTATGGGCGACCCCCACCAAAAGCACGTATCCTCCCTCTCGGTAAAGCTTTCCGTAACAGCTTTCGGGATCGGTACCCGAGGCTATGCGCGTTTCGTCCTTGATAAAGTCAAAGGCACGGGTGCGGTCACCGAACACCATCATGGAATGCGTTGGGTTTTGCGACCGAATCCCCCTTGGGTCTGCCGCGCAATAATCAGAAAACGCGCCAAGACAAGTCTTTGTGTCGCTCATGTCCAACGTAATCTTCTTTTTCAGGTTGCCCCATGTATGAGTAGGCACACAGAAAAGACCGCCGTCAGCAGTAAAATACTCGATCATCGCGTCAAGAACCGTTCGCGCGCCGTTTTCGGTATGTCCGATCAGACGAAGAGATGAGTGCATCAAAACCACCTTGTCTCTCGGTATATTCATTTGATAAAGTTGACAAAGGAGATCATCCTTTGTGTAAATTTTGTTCAGATCTTTTGTCATAGTACACCTGCTTGCGCCATCATTTTTTCGTTCCTTTCGGGTGACAAATACATGATGCCGAAAGAGAACGGAACCGTTGGAAGGTTTTTAACAACCATTTGTTAGATTTATTTTATTTACATATATCTTCAAGTTCGGCTTTTGTGTATTTCTTGTATCGATTGTCTGTGTACATTGATCTTGTTGTTGCAGGGATTCTCTTGATTAATTTTTCAAGATCTATAGTCCTCGGCAGCTCTAACCAATCACCATTTTGCTTTTCGGCTTTGCACGCACAAAAAATAAATTGACGATTATCCCAATCAATATAGAAATGATCAGAAACAGATAACGGATCAACATCTAAATAAGTGTCTTGATCATCGATAAATTTTTCATATATGAATTCCAATAAAGCTTCTTCGTCAATCTTAATAACGCGGACTTCTTCGTCGTCCAACAGATGCCTTTTCTTTTTCATAAATCCACCGCCTCTCTGAGTTTATTATAACATATCCTTACGGGAATGTAAAGAAAAACTTGCCGAACGGCACTAGGGTACTCGCCTTTGGCGAGGATACCCACCGCTCGCCGCTTACGAGCAAGCTCGACGCGCTCTGCGCGGGGGTATGCGAACCTAATTCCGCGTCGCTTCGCTTGCGGAGCGAGCTTTGAAGCAACTAGTGCCCCAGCCAAACAGAAAAGCCACCCAATCGGGTGGCCTTTCTGTTTGGCTGGGGCACTAGGATTCGGACCTAGGTAATGACGGAGTCAGAGTCCGTTGCCTTA
>JAZOPW010000328.1:0-5164 GCA_045655785.1 Eubacteriales bacterium | reverse complement strand
GCAAAGCGCGATCGCCTCGGGGGTGTTGCGCTCGGTGGGCGTAATGATAAAGTTTGCACCTTGAAACACGCGGTCGTCGCTGTATTCCACACCGCTCCGCTCACGTCCTGCCATCGGATGCGCGGCAATGAACTCCACATCGGGACGAAGGATCCCCTGTACGGTATTCACCACACTTCCCTTCACACCGGTTACGTCGGTGATCAGCGCACCCGGCTTGAAAAGCGACTGATATTCTCGGATCCAATCAATAAAGGTATGTGGGTACAGTGCGAAAACGATCAGATCTGCAGATCCCACCAATACGGGATCGACCTCGGTCGTACCCGACTCGATCATCCCCAATGAGAGTGCGTAATCGATGTCCTTTTGCTCCTTGGTGATACAACGGATCCGAAAGTCCTTCTTGGAAAGCGCGCGGGCATATCCGCCTCCGATCACACCAAGTCCCACGATCAATATTTGTTTTTCGGGGGTCAATTTCATATGGTTCACTCTTTTCTCTTGTATCATTCTTCCCGAATTTCCAGACCCAATTGACGCAATCGGTCAAAGAAATCGGGAAAGCTCTTTGCAACCGCCTCGGCACCGATCAGGGTTCCGCCTGTCAGCGACAGAAGCACAGCCATGGACATCACGATACGGTGATCGTTGTGTCCGTCAATCGGTACGGTCGGTGCATGAAAATCGACGGGATCGATCTCTACGGAGTCCTCAAACACCTTTACACGGGTACCGAATTTTTCAAGCTCCTCTGCCATCACTGCGGCGCGGTCACTCTCTTTTATACGCAATCTGCGTGTTTCGTGAAAGACACCGCCGTGCTTTGCCGCCGCAACGGCAAACAGGATCGGGCCAAGGTCGGGACAGTTCCCAATGCAAAGCTCGGCTCTTCCGCGACGGAGCTGTGCAAAGTAATCAGGGTAAACACGGTCGCCCTGCAGACTGTCTGGGCGCAAGCCCTCCACCGTCACATCGCCTCCAAGCAGATTGAAGGCGTCCAAAAACGCCGCATTGGAGTAATCGCCCTCCACCGTTGTGTCCTGTGCGAGATAGTGCTGATTTCCGGGAATCGAAATGGTATAGGCATCCTCCCACGTCACATTTACACCAAACATTCGGAGTGCCGAGACCGTCAGATCAAGATAGGAACGGCTCTCCAGGGGAGGAAGAATGCGGATCATACTGTTGCCGTCGGTCAGCGGAAGTGCAAACAGCAAGCCGCTGATAAACTGACTGCTGATATTCCCCGTGACGGTATATTCGCCTGCGGGTAACCGTCCTTTGACGGTGATGTCCTGTCCTTCCTGTTGGAAGAACAGATTTTTTTCCTTACACAGATCCACATAAACGCTCATCGGTCTTTGCATCAGATACGGTGCGCCGTGCAAGGTCACGGGGTTGCCCGAAAGCATTGCAATGGGGATCATAAATCGGAGGGTGCTTCCACTCTCTCGGCAAAGAAGCGGCGACGTGGGAACGGCATCTCGGATGTCTTTTCCGCAAACCGTAACGCAATCTCCCTCCTGTTGACACTCCACGCCAAGCGCGCGAAGACAATCAAGCGTTGCCGAAACGTCGGCACAATCCGAAATTCCGCACACTCTGCTTTTTCCCTCGCTCAACGCCGCACAGATCAGCAAGCGGTGCGCCATGCTTTTCGAGGGCGGTGCCGCAATCCTGCCTTGTGCGCGTTTAAGGGTAATGGTCACTTGCATTGTGATGCCCCCTTTTGCCGTTGCAAAAAATCAATGGCTTCGAGGTATCCGTTCGTTCCGTGCCCCGTAATGGTCAGGGCGCATGCGGCACGCAGATAACTGGTCTGACGAAAGACCTCGCGCTCCTCAACCTTGGAGATATGTACCTCCACGGCAGGCAAGCGTGTGGATTTGAGCGCATCCAAAAGCGCAATGCTGGTATGCGTGTAGGCACCCGGATTGATCACGATGCCGTCTGCGCCCTCAAAGTATGCCTCCTGGATCCAATCCACAAGTGTTCCCTCATGATTGCTCTGACGGCAGACCGCCTCGATATTTTGCTCTTTGCAGTGATCCTCGATCAGCTCGATCAATTTTGCATAGGTCATACTGCCGTAGTGCTCGGGCTCCCGAATCCCCAGCATATTGAGATTCGGACCGTTGAGTATATAAAGCTTCATATGTTTTCAAAATCCTTTCCGATCGCTTCCGCAACCGATTCGGCGTCCCCTTCAACTGCGATCCGCTTGTCTGCCACCGCGCAATAACGGTCGTAACGCTCCTCGAAGCGTGCGCGGATGGCTTCGCGTGAAGAGCCGAGCGGTCGGTCTTCTGTTGGAAGCAGATCACACAGCGGTCGGTCGATAAAATAGAGTCTGCCGTTGTGCCGCAGTTCGTTGACGTTTTCGTCACGCAAAATGACACCGCCGCCCGTCGATATGATCAAGCCGTTGCGTTGTGCCAGCTGCTCCTTAAGCACCCGACTCTCTATCTCACGGAAGCCCGACTCCCCTACCGAAGCGAAAATCTCGGGGATTGTTTGCCCTGATGTCTGTACGATCATGGCATCCATATCACAAACCTCGCGTCCCATCGCTTCACCAAGCAGTCTCCCTACGGTGCTTTTTCCGCACGAGGGCATGCCGATCAGCACGATATTCTCCTTTTGGCGAAGGAGCCTTTTCCATATCCGTTCGGAGGTATCGGCGTCAAATTGCTTGTCCAAAAAGATCTCGCAGGCATGTACCGCCTGTGCCACCAGCATAAAGAGACCTCCCTCTGCAGGGATTCCTCTTTTTAAGGCGTCCAATACCAATTGGGGACGCAACGGATTATAGACTGCGTCCACCACGCCCGCAAGGCGCGAAAAGCGCGAAACATCGACTGCCACACCGTCGGGATTGGGATACATTCCGCAAGGGGTTGTGTTGATGATGATTTCGGTATCGGCATGTTCACGGTAAAGCATTTCATAATCAATTGCACCGTCGCGTGCCGTACGGCTGACGCGAAAGACGGATCTTGCCCCCATACTCTCGGCAACCGCCAAAGCTGTGCGCGAGGTTCCCCCTGTGCCAAGCACGGCGACCTTTTTTTGGGTCAGATCAAGTCCCAATTTGTTGATCAATGCACTCATTCCGTAAAAATCGGTATTGTAGCCATACAGCTTTCCATCCCGATTGACAACGGTATTAACCGCACCGATGGCTTTTGCCTGCTCGTCTATCGAAAAGAGATACGGAATGACCTTTTCCTTGTATGGAATGGTGACGTTGATGCCCTTGAAATCGCGCTCGGTAAGGAACTCGCCAAGATGCGTGGGCTCGATCTCGCGAATTTCGTATTGATATGACGCCAGCTCGCGATGAATTTCCGCCGAAAAGCTGTGCTTCAAATGTTCTCCAATGCATCCGTATTCCATTTCGTATCCTCCTTTTCCCTGTATATCAATCAAGCTCTGTAAAATCAGTTCCATACCGCTGTGCCAACAAATCGCACAGCACCAATGCCGTTACGCTGTCTACTACCACGCGCGCGCGGTGGATGATAGCGGGATCGTGCCTTCCCTTCAACGTGAGCGTTGCGTTTTGCATCGTTTCCATGTCCACGCTTTCCTGATCCTTGAAGATCGAGGGGGTGGGCTTAATCGCGCAACGGAAGATCACAGGCATCCCGTTGGTAATGCCGCCATTGATGCCGCCGTTGTGGTTGGTGGAGGTAACGATCTTGCCATTTTGAATGCGCAAGCCGTCGTTTGCCTCGCTTCCGCGCATCGAATCAAAGCCAAAGCCTTCTCCGAATTCCACACCCTTGACGGCAGGAATTGCGAACAAAGCATGTGCCAAAACACCTTCTACCGTGTCAAACCACGGCTCTCCAACTCCTGCAGGAAGTCCCACTACAGCGGTCTCCAAAGTTCCTCCTACGCTGTCACCGTCACTTGCCGCACGCTCGATCTCACCCTGCATTGCCTCGGATGCCTGTGGGCTGAGAGCAGGAAACTGCAGTTCGTCCAAAGCCTCCAGGTCCGCTTCAATGGGATCGGCAAGCTGACGGTCGGGAATACCCGCAAGAGACGAAATATGCGTTCCGATCAGAATTCCCTTTTGACGCAATGCAGAAATCGCAATCGCGCCTGCCGCAACCAGAGCTGCGGTCAATCTTCCCGAAAAATGTCCGCCGCCACGAAAATCCTGATACCCGTGGTATTTGCATTCGGCGGTGTAGTCGGCATGTCCCGGGCGCGGAAGTCCCTTTGTATAATCGCCGCTACGCATATTGGTATTGGGAATGAGAATGCAAAGCGGTGTTCCCGTGGTCCGACCCTCGAACACACCGCTGACGATGCGAAATACGTCTGCCTCTATGCGCGCGGTGGATATTTTACCGTGCGGACGGCGCAGAGAAAGCTGATGCCGTATAAAATCCTCGTCCACCGAAAGTCCGGGTGCCAAACCGTCGATCACTGCGCCGATCTCGGTGCCGTGGCTTTCTCCAAACAGCGTGACACTCACGCTTTGACCGAATGTATTTTTCATAACAAAATCCCTTTCAAAGCAAACTCAATGCCGCGCGGATCTGTTCCTTCCAACTCTCAAGCGGCATTTTGCGGATCTCGCACCTTCCCACTTCCTCAACCCACACGACCGATATATCCTGACCGGCGCATTTTTTATCGTGCGAAGCATTTTCCAGCATCGCCTCAAGATCCCCCTTGATCTCGGTGGGAAGTCCAAGCTGCTTCAGCACGGGAATCAAGCGCGAGCGCACGTGATCGGAGCACATGGGAAGCATTCCGAGTGCCACGCATTCACCGTGATAAAAGCCGTGCAAATGCTCGGCAGCTTCGATTCCGTGACCGAGCGTGTGTCCGAAATTGAGAATCTTACGCAAGCCGTTCTCCTTTTCATCCTGCTCGACCACGCTCTTTTTGATGCGAAGAGATAACTCGATCACGCGGTCGATCTCTGCCTCCGCGCGTCCGTCCTCAAAAATGGCGAAAAGCTCTGCATCCGAGGTCAGCGACATTTTCACCGCCTCCGCGAGCCCATTCGCGACTTGACGGCGCGGAAGGGTTTGCAACACGTTGGGGTCAATCAGCACACGGCGAGGTTGATAGAAGGCACCCACAATATTTTTGACGTCATCCAAGTCGATCGCCACCTTGCCGCCGATCGAGGAATCGA
>JAZOPW010000327.1:0-5474 GCA_045655785.1 Eubacteriales bacterium | reverse complement strand
ACACACACCTCCTTGGCTCACAGAACGACATGGCTACGACCCGACTTCCATTCGTTGACGTCGATCACGCGGAATCCATCCTTGTCGTCGCGAACCACAACCTGCGCAATGCCGGCATTGATGACCTGACGCTTGCACATCATACAGGAGCTGGTTCCCGGCTCCAATTCACGGGTCTGCGAGTTGACGCATACCATATAAAGCGTCGCACCCAGCATCTGATCGCGCGAAGCGGCAATGATTGCATTTGCCTCGGCATGCACCGAGCGGCAAAGCTCATAGCGTTCTCCACGCGGAATATTGAGCTTGTCACGCATACAATGCCCGAGATCCGAGCAGTTTTTGCGTCCGCGCGGCGCACCGTTGTAGCCTGTGGAAATGATCGAATCGTTTTTGACAATGATTGCACCGAACATTTTGCGCAGGCAGGTTGAGCGCTCCGCAACGGTCTGCGCGATGTCCAGATAATAGTTATGCTTGGATACACGTTCCATATCAATCGTTCCTTTCTGTTCCTGAGGGCATACCTCACCATTTTACTATCTTATATTATATAACATTTTTTCATCAAAATCAATAGGAGAGAAAAAATAAACTGTAAATTTCATTCGGCTTGCCGATAAACCTTACAAAAAATCTCCCACGGTAGATTTCTGTCTGCCATAGGAGATTTTTGTCTGCCTTCATGGGGTCTCAAGATCCGTTCGAAACGGTCTTACAGTTCCTCATTCAATGCTTTTTCATAGTCGGGAAGCGAAATGACCCTGCCGGTGAGACGGGACTCCTCAGCGGCGAAGGTTGCCAGATGGTTTTTGATCGAGGTGGTAATGTCTGTGATCGAGTTCCCCTCATAGCTGTCGGTCATCATCTGACAGAATGCCTTGATGATGCCGCGATCACCGCCACCGTGTCCGCCGCTGATCTCCTCATCGGTAACGGCATCCTTAATGCTGATGCGTTGCGTTTCTCTGGTATTAAAGTCGAAGAGATCCAGGTATCCGTCCGCCATTTTTGCGATGATCTCCCCCTTGGTTCCCATGATGTGAATGCGTCTGCCCCCCTTGTTGAAGGCACTCATGGTAAAGGAAACGGTGGCACCCGAGGTGTATTCAAGGTTGACCACCTGATGATCGACCACGTCATTGTCACAGGAGAAGACGCATTTGCCGTAGTTTGTTTCGGTGATCGCATGCTCCACGTCGGCATCGGTGGGCTGATGCTTTTTCGTTGCCGTTCCCACAAAAGACGGGAAGGTACGGGCGCGGTAGATCTTCAACGCACTGTATGGGCAGTCCTGCTCCACGGGACAGTTCTGATAGCAATATTCGGGAGAGCCCTCGGGCTTGTTTTCTCTTGTGAAGTAGGAAAGACCACCAAAGCTTTGTACGCGGGTGCATTCCTCACCCAACAGCCATTGGAGAATATCAATGTCATGACAGCTTTTTGCCAGGATCATGGGCGTGCTGTCGGAGGTCTTGTGCCAATTTCCACGCACGTAGCTATGGCTCTGATGGACGTTGCCTACGCATTCGGTGTGAATGATATTGACGATCCTGCCGACGCGACCGTCGTCAATCACCTTTTTGAGCATACGGAAGAAGGGGGTAAAGCGCAACACGTGGCAGATCACCACCCGAACGCCCTTCTTTTCGGCGGCACGTGCAATGGCATTGCACTGCTCGGGGGTAGGAGCGGCAGGCTTTTCCAAAAGGATTTCATAGCCCTTTTCAATTGCCTGCATAGCCAGGTGAAAGTGCTTTTGATCCTGGGTTGCGATGATTGCCGCATCTGCCATTTTGGGCAGCTTCAAAAGATCCTCGCCCCATTCGAAGCAGTTCTCCTCGGGAACCGAGCATTTATTTTTGATGTAATTTCTTCTGACGGGATCGGGATCAGCGACAGCAACGACCTCCATCTCTGGGCAGAAATCCGCACCCATATTCACGTATCTAGTACCGCGATCCCCCGCTCCGATCACAACAAAAGTTACTTTTTTCATGGAAATCTCTCCTTGTGTTTGATATTCTTTTTTTATTGTAACATATCCCACTCAAAAAGTCAATACATACCCTAGAAATTCACCGACCCTGCATAAAAAAGCAAAAGCGAGGTAAAATTGCCCCGCTTTTTAAAATAATTTTTTGACATGATTGAACAGACAGCAAAACTTACTGTCAATTGCCATATCCAAATGATAATGACCAAAAAACCACTTATCAAATGTGGCTTTATTCTTTATTTCTTCAAAAAATTCAGTAACAATATCTTGACTATACTTTGAAGATATCCTTTTCTGTACAGACGACGGTGCGCAGTGTGTTATAATGTAGTCAACAGTCCAGCCATTGGCGTCAAGATTCGAAATTGCCGTTTCAAGCTCTTGATCTGAAGGCAATTCTTCTTCCCACCAATTTTTTCCCTTTGTACGGTACTCTTTATCGTGGGAGCTTGCTCCTCCAAATGTAAAAATACGTTTGCCGTCTATTTCAAATATTTGCCCTCGCATCAAATGATAAATACCTTTTGATATTTTGTGAGCTTTTCCGTTTGCAAAATCAACAATTTCAAATTCATTCAGCAAATGAAAGTTTTCGTGATTTCCATCAATAAAAAGAGTTGTGAATTTTTTCTGTCCAAGCCACTTTCTCCAATATATTTCCTCATGATCATTATTCCAAACACCACCAAAATCACCGCAGATAATTACGAAATCATCTTTTGATAAATCCTTTTGATCAGGGAACCGTTTTGAACTCAGCTTTGTTATGTCCATCGGTATATGCGTATCTCCAGTTATGTAAACCACAATATCACCGCCTTTTTTATATTATAACACATCCGCTTTCAAAATTCAATATTAAAGTATAAACCCCCTTGTTTTGCAGATACTGACATCAAAAATCTGTAAAAGCAAGCAAAAACTGTCCCAAGAATTCCCCTATATCCTGAAAATGGAGGAGCATTGCTGCCCCTCCATGGATGATCTTGTAAGCCTGTCTTACTGTAGTTGTTTGCGGTCATTCCGCTCTGTCTGATTCCAATCTGTGGCTCACGGCTTGCATGCAGAATCAGTCCCTACGGAACAGGTCGCGCGTATAGACCTTCTCTTCCACATCATCGAGAACGGCATCATAGCGGTTTGCAATGATCGCACCGCACATATCCTTGAACTTCTGAAGATCGTTGACAACCTTGCTGCCAAAGAACGTGCTGCCGTCCTCCAACGTGGGCTCGTACACCACAACGGTTGCGCCCTTCGCCTTAATGCGCTTCATGACGCCTTGGATACTGCTCTGGCGGAAGTTATCCGAACCGGCTTTCATGGTCAGACGGTACACGCCAACCACAACTTCCTTCTCTTTCTCGGCACTCCAATCGTCATTCGCGCCGTAAGCGCCAGCGATCTCCAACACACGGTCGGCAATGAAGTCCTTACGCGTTCTATTGCTTTCCACAATAGCGGTCATCATATTCTGAGGTACTTGATCATAGTTTGCCAGAAGCTGTTTGGTATCCTTCGGCAGACAATATCCGCCGTAGCCGAAAGAGGGGTTGTTATAGTAGTCGCCGATACGGGGATCGAGAGAAACACCCTTGATAATCTCAGCCGTATTCAAGCCCTTCATCTCGGCATAAGTGTCCAACTCATTGAAGTAGGATACACGGAGAGCCAGATAAGTATTGGCGAATAGCTTGACCGCCTCTGCCTCGGTAAAGCCCATGATAATCGTGTCGATCTCAGGCTTCAGCGCACCTTCTTGCAAAAGGGTCGCAAAGGTATTCGCCGCCTTCACTAGTCGGGCATTCTGGGTATCCGTCCCCACGATGATGCGGGACGGGTAAAGGTTGTCATACAGCGCCTTGGATTCTCTCAAAAACTCGGGGCTGAAGAGGATATTATCACAGTGATACTTCTCGCGTACCATAGCGGTGAACCCGACGGGAATAGTGGATTTGATGACCATCATGGCATCGGGATTGACCGTGATCACTTGTTCAATAACGGACTCGACCGCAGACGTGTCGAAGTAGTTTTTCTTGCTGTCATAATTGGTGGGTGCGGCAATAACTACAAAATCTGCATTGCGGTACGCACTCTCTGCATCCAGGGTTGCCGTCAAATTCAGTTCCTTTTCAGCCAGGTACTTCTCAATGTACTCGTCCTGAATCGGAGACTTGCGATTGTTAATCATTTCGACCTTTTCCGGGATAATATCCACAGCGGTCACTTCGTTGTGCTGCGCAAGCAGCGTTGCAATGGAAAGGCCCACATAACCGGTACCTGCTACTGCAATTTTCATATTGATTTCTCCTTATTCTGCTTGAAATTCGTTCAGGTTCGCACCGCACAAGCATGGTGCTCTCCTGATCACTCGAGTTTCAGACCCCTTTGTTCCGCCCGACCTCTCGGTGACGGAAGTCCGGTGTCTTTGCAGCTGCCCACCTGTGACTATGGTATCCTATGAACACAAGCGAGCGGGATTTGGTGCGTATTACACCTTATAAAATTCCTTATACCATTCTGCGAACCTCCGCAGACCGGTACGAAGAGATGTTGAGGGCTTAAAACCGAAGTCACGCTCCAGCGCCGAGGTATCGGCATAGGTGGTCGGCACGTCACCGGGCTGCATGGGTACCAGCTTTTTATGGGCTTCAAAGTCATAATCGGGAGGAAGGACGCCCGCGCGGAGCAGCTCCTCCTGTAGAATGGTCACGAAATCCAAAAGGTTCTCGGGACTATTGTTACCGATGTTGTAGACTCTATACGGCGGCAGAGGCAGACCGTCCTCGCCGTTCTGCTTCTCGGGCGCGTTCTGCATGACGTGCTTAACTCCCGTAACGATGTCGTCCACATAGGTGAAGTCACGCTTGCAGTTGCCGAAGTTGAAGATCTCGATGGTCTTGCCCTCTCGCAACTTGTTGGTAAAGCCGAAGTATGCCATATCGGGGCGACCGGCGGGACCGTAGACCGTGAAAAAGCGCAGACCCGTTGACGGGATGTTGTAGAGCTTACTGTATGCGTGTGCCATCAGCTCGTTGCTCTTTTTCGTAGCCGCATATAGGCTGACGGGATTGTCCACCTTGTCGTCGGTTGAGTACGGAATCTTCTTGTTGGTGCCATAGACGCTGGAAGAGCTTGCATATACCAGATGCTCCACAGGATGCTCTGTATTCATCGTAGCACGGCATGCCTCCAGAATGTTATAGAAGCCGATCAGGTTTGCTTCGATATATACGTCGGGATTGGTGATGGAATAACGCACCCCTGCCTGAGCCGCAAGGTTTACTACGACATCAAAGTGATAGGCTTGGAACAAATCGTCCAGAGTGGGGCGATCTGCGATGTTTCCCTTCACAAAGATCCACTTGGAATCTGCTTTTGTGACTGCCAGCTTGTCAATTTCGGCAAGTCGGTATTCCTTGATGGACACATCATAGTAGTCGTTCATGTTATCAAGACCTACCACAGTCAC
>JAZOPW010000326.1:0-2501 GCA_045655785.1 Eubacteriales bacterium | reverse complement strand
ATAACAGCGTGATCGCGCAGATGTCGGTTCCCGATATGCGGCTTTGCGTTCAATATGCGCTCACGCATCCCGCGCGGACTGAGGCAGTTATTTCTCAACTTGATCTGTGCAAGGCCGGTAAATTGACCTTTGCAAAGCCTGACATGGATACATTTGTGTTGTTGAAGCTGGCATTGGATTCCATCGCCCAGGGGGGAGCGGTTCCCGCTGTGCTGAATGCCGCAAATGAGGTAGCGGTTGGAGCATTCTTACACCATAAGCTTTCGTTTACAGGCATTTTTGATGTGGTTTGCAACACCGTGAATGCATTGTCCGACGCAAAGCATATCTCAACCGTTGACGATATTTTTTCTTTTGACAATGCTGCAAGACGGCTTGCAAATGAATATCTGGATCGTGTCTGATCCTTTCAGGAGGCTTTTTTACCTTGAATTTTTTATACATTTTACTCGCATTATTCATTTTCGGAGTTCTGATCTTCATCCATGAATTGGGGCATTTCATCGTTGCACGTCTGTGCGGTGTCAAGGTGTTGGAATTCGCAATCGGAATGGGTCCCAAGCTGATTTCTTGGAAATCCAAGAAAAGCGGCACCGCATACTCCTTACGGTTGTTACCGATCGGCGGTTTTGTCAGTATGCTTGGCGAGAACGGCATGGAGGTTGTACAGGGAGAGCAACCCGAACAGAAGGCTGAAGAGACGACCGACGAAAAGGATTCCTTTTTCCTTTCCCCTTCCCATGAAGAAGGGGAGACGCAGGACGCTTCTCAATCTGAAATGACGACTCCCACTATCAGCGAAGAGGATGCCAAGCACGCATATTGCAATCAAAGCGTGTGGAAGCGTATGCTGATTTCGTTGGCGGGACCCGCCATGAACGTGATTCTCGGATTCATTCTGATGGCTGTAATGGTCATCTCTTCGGGGATTACCTCACTTGGAACGACACAGATCGCAGGCTTTTATGTGACATACTCTGCCGAGGAGTCGCATGATGGCTTTCAGAATGGGGACTATATTTCCTCTATTGACGGTGTCAAAATTCACTCCTTTGCACAGATGCAGGAATATATTGCATCAAATCCCGATCAGAATTTTTCGGTTGAGGTTCTTCGTTTAACCGAGGACGGATTGGAGATTAAGGTTGTTACATTGGAGAATGTCTCTTTGGACGCTTCCTTGTTAAAAAGTGCATTTACGTCTTCTTTGAGTGAGCAATCGGGACTTCAGATAGACGATAAGGTCATCAAGGTAAATGGTACCAATGTTCACACCTATAATGAGCTTGCATATGAAATTATGAATCAAGGCTTCCAACCGATGCAATTGACGGTTTTGCGAGATGGAGAAAAGGTTGTTTTGAAGGATATTATCGTACCTTCATACGTTGAAAGCGGAGTAACCTTTGGAGAACTTGATTTTAAGGTGTGGAGAGAAGAAAGCTTTGGCGTTGGCACTGTTTTAAAGCATACGTGGTATCGCTCGGTCTCCACTGTTAAAATGGTGTTTGACTCCTTGGGCGGACTGTTTTCGGGACGTTACGGTGTGGAAGCCGTTTCGGGACCTGTCGGCATTACCAAAACAATATCCGATGCCGCACAAATGGGTTGGATCAACGTTTTGTATCTTGTCACCGTGATCTCCATTAATCTTGGAATTATGAATCTTTTGCCATTCCCCGCGCTTGATGGCGGACATCTGCTGATTTATGTCATCGAGATGATCAGACGCAAGCCCATGAAGAAGGAATTGGAAGGTGTGATCAATTTTGTAGGATTGATCATTCTCCTTTCTTTGGCAGTCATTATTATGATTAAGGATATTATAGCATTATGAAATATAACAATATCAGAAGAAAAAGCAACGAAGTTCAAATTGGAAATTGCAAGATCGGTGGAAACAATCCGATTGCGATTCAATCCATGACAAATACCGACACCTTGAACAAAGAAGCGACTGTTGCGCAGATCCGCGCGATGGAAGAGGGCGGATGTAATATCGTGCGCATTTCGGTTCCCACAATGCAGGCGGCTGAAACGATCCTGGCTATTAAGGAAGCGGGGATCAAAATCCCGATCGTTGCCGATATTCATTTCGACTACAAGATCGCTTTGCGTTGCGCGGAGCTTGGCTTTGATAAGATCAGAATCAACCCCGGTAATATCGGAGACGATGCACGTGTCAAGGCGGTTTGTGATGCATGTAAAAGCCGTAGGATCCCCATCAGAATCGGTGTCAACAGCGGATCTCTCGAAAAGCACATCCTGGCAAAGCACGGAGCCCCGACCGCCGAGGCTCTTTGTGAAAGTGCGCTTTATCATGCCTCGCTTTTGGAAAAATTCGATTTTTATGACACCGTGATCTCGATCAAGGCGTCGACCGTTCCCGATATGATCGCGGCAAATCGCCGTCTCGCAGAGTCCTGTGACTATCCGATCCATCTCGGCGTGACCGAGGCAGGCGGAGGAGACCGCGGCTTGATCAAGAGCTCGATCGGCAT
>JAZOPW010000325.1:0-7098 GCA_045655785.1 Eubacteriales bacterium | reverse complement strand
CACCGTGCTTGTGGTGTCAAAAACGGGACAACCGAGTATTTCGGAGAGCTTGACTATATCAATAGACGTATTCTTTTTCTTATTTATGTCCGCCTTGTTGAGCGCGACGACCGTAGGAATACCAAGCTCAAGAAGCTGCGTGGTGAAGAAAAGGCTACGGCTAAGATTGGTAGCATCCACGATGTTGATGATAACATCGGGGTCTTCTTTTTTGACGTAGGAGCTTGTAATACTTTCCTAGCTCGTGAAGGGAGACATGGAGTATGCACCGGGAAGGTCCACAGCAATCAGCTGTTCACTACCTGCATACGCCTTTTTAATGGGGTGTTCTTTCTTGTCAACGGTAACACCTGCCCAGTTGCCGACCTTCTCACTGCGTCCGGTCAAAGCATTATACATGGTAGTCTTACCTGAGTTGGGATTGCCCGCCAAAGCAATTCTCATGTTTGATTTCCTCCTTATTTTAATCCTTTCGGATATAAATTACTGCCTTAAACAATGGTTAGCCATCGCTAACCGTGTGACAAAAAATAATCAGCTTGCTGTTTTGAGGCATACAATTTCTGTGTCTACAAAATTATATAATAATAGCTTCAGCAAGCTGATTATCAATATTATACCGTCCATCCTTGATTGCGACAACGAGGCCACCCTTGAGGTGACGTACTACGGTGATCGACTCACCGCTATAGCATCCAAGTGAGAACAAAAAAGCATTGAGCTCCTCATCATCGGTTTCAATTCTGCTTATGATGTATTCTTTTCCGTCTTGAGCTTCACGAAGGTTCATCGTAAGCTCCTTTCTCCGATCGCGGCTTGTAATTTTAGGATTAGCAGTTGCTAACTGTCGTATATTATACTTCATTTTTCCTCCAAAGTCAATCATTTTTGCACGTTTTTTTGAAATTCGTATGGTTGTATAATTAGGTTAGCATTTGCTAACCTTCGTGAAGAGGATTTGTAAAAAATCGTTAGTTCGAGCTAATTTTTTGCCTTTATTACTTAAATTTTCCCTTTTTTTAAATAACAACTTGACAAAACTCCAAAACAAATGTAGAATATAATATGAAAAATAAATTTTAATTGGAGGAAAACAAAACCATGAAAAAAACAGTGAGAGTAATCAGCCTCCTGTTATTCTGCATACTGATGCTTGGATCGGTGTTGTCTGGGTGTGACGCTCCCGAAAAAACTCCGATTGACTCATCCGAGGAAACGGGGGAAGGAACAAAAGACGGCGAAATTGGCAACGAGACCACGGAGGGCGGTGAAACAGACGGTGACAAAGTTCCCGAAGGTGAAGAAACCACCAACGATGATGACAATGCCGGAAACGGCGAACAGGAGGATGATGATATGAGCATAACCTCTCTTGACGGAAAGAAAATCATTTTTATTGGAAACTCCTATACGTATTATGGACAGACGGTACTTGAAAAATCTCAAACCTATCTGACACAGGAATCCAGAACAGGTGACAAAGGATATTTTTATCAGTTATGCAAAGCAAACGGCATGGACGTCAACGTGACAAACTGGACCTTTGGAGGACACTCACTCGCAAACCTGTTCAGCGGCAATTGCTCGGCAGACCGCGGTTGCGACGGCAAGGATCACAAAGCATATCTGACCGATAAAAGCTTTGATTACGTTGTCATACAAACAGGAAGCACCGAGGCGGCGGACAATTCCTTTTCCTCTGAGGTTGAAACGATTATGGAATTTTTCCGCCAAGCCAACCCGAACGTAAAATTTGCAATCCTTGTTCCCTATAATGCATACGGAACAATCGGAAGCTCGATCTGCCTTGCAAAGAAGACGCTCGATTCCCTCAAGTCTTGGGAGGACAAGGGCGTTACCGTGATAGAATGGGGACGTCTTGTCTACGACATCATGAACGGTGACGTACAGATTCCCAACGCAAAATGCAAGTACGAAAAAAACACATTCGTCATCAAAAAGAGTGCCAAGGACGGCTACCATCCCAATCAGCTGTCCGGC
The DNA here is from genome assembly GCA_045655785.1 of Eubacteriales bacterium. Lineage (GTDB taxonomy): Bacteria > Bacillota > Clostridia > Oscillospirales > CAG-272 > UMGS1865. Next base: position 5,097 of record JAZOPW010000325.1, on the reverse strand, counting down.
TATATCACCACACTGATGACATATTCTGCCCTTACGGGAGCTTCCGCAGAGGGTCAGCCCTATGACTTCTGTAATAACAGCGCACTCCGTCCGTCGGGACTCAGCTCGAAATTTTTCAGCTTTTCAAGCTTTATCTCCAGCTATTATACCTATGACGGTGCGAAAACAAACTATACCGATGTATTCGCCTCGGATGCCGATATGTCGGGCATACAGTCGCTGATTGACCGTTATCTCGAGCAAAAGCCCTACAGGAGCTACGATTACACAAACAGCGATCAAAGCTCGAGCGTTGACAGTGACAGCGAGGCAATTGCGGCAGGATACGTTGCGAAGCTGTTGAACAACGGCACCGAAGGTTATCTCAAGCTTGCCGACCTTGAGAAAAAGATCACAGACGGATTTGCACACGGCGATTGTATCACCCTACTTACCAATGTGACCTGCAAGGGTGCTACAAGCGGTAATATGAAAAGCAAAAAAACAGTTACCGTTACCTTTGACCTCAATGCAAAAACGCTGACACTGACAAACGGCAGTCTGATGCGAACAACATATAAGGACGGCTATGTATCTACATTCAATCTGATATCCTCTAACGGTAAGGGAACGCTCACGTTACCTACAGGAAACAAATATACGGTATTTCAAATGTACGGAAACGACAAAAAAGTGGTCATCGGCTCCGAGGTGGGATACACCGACGGAGACTGCGTGGTGATCAACTGCACCAATTTCCTGTACACGTCAACCTATTGGGCAAATGACGCAAGCACAACCTCGTTTAAAATGTATGGCGGCGAGGTAAATAAAATCTCCAAAACCAACGAGGACGACTTTATTCGTCTGCTTGGAAGAGGTTTTTCCGAAACGGGAGATTATTCTTATTACTACGGCAGCGTTGAGTTTGTGGGAGTCAAGATCTCTCAGAAGGTCGAAACAGAGAAGCCGCTCTTCTCTCTGTCTTACTCGAACGATAAAAGCACTTATACAGCACAATATTTACCGACCGTATGTAAGGATGCAAAGGGGCTGACCCTTACCGATTGCGAAATCATCGGATACAAGTCCTCGTCTCGGATCCACAATGCGGAAACGCTCAATGCAAAAATTACCTATCAAAACTGTAAAATCACAGGTGACATCAGTACGGTCGGAACCGATTCCACCGACAAGGGTCTTGGCAAGATCGTGCTTGGAGCAGGAACCACCTTTTCGATACAGGCTGCAAGCCTGATCAAGGCGTATGACAGCAATGCGTTGACCACCTATACCGAAAGCACGTCGGGGATCTATACCGCAAAGGACACGCAGGTTGTTGCCTCGGACGGTGGATATAAGATCCGCTGACAAAAGCATCTTTTCAATAGAGCGTGACTTGCAAGTCTGCAATTCGCTTCCTCATAAAAACAGGAGCCTTCTCAAATGCAACATTCAGAGCATTTGGGAAGGCTTCTGTTTTATTTTCATGGAGAGTAACCGATTTTGGACAAAGAATCGGTTCGATTACGGTTCGTGGCTTTTCGTGCTTTGCTTTCTCTTTTTCACTTCCCTGCCGACCTTCAAAAGCAAGAAGACACCAAGAATCGCGGTAAACAAATTCACGCCGACGAAATTCACCCAGATGCCGTCAAGCCCGAGACTCCAAAGCGCACCGAGAATCATCACAGGGAAAACAAGAGCCGCCGCAACCGACATCACGGTCGCTAGCACAGGCTTTTCGATGGCACTCAAAAATCCCTGTGTGGTGACGACAAACCATCGGAACAGATAAGCAAAGCAGAAAAGCCTGATGGCGTGGGTCGCCTCTTCCAAAAGCAGAGCATCCTCCGCCTTGGCAAACATCGACGCCACCGGTCCCGGGAAGAAAAAGAGGATCGAAGTGGATACAAGACCGACTATGGCAGTTCCGATATAAGCGCACTTCACGATTTTTTTCACTCTATCATAGTTTTCGGCTCCCCAGTTGTAGCCGATGGCAGGTGAAAGCGAATCGCTGATGCCGTACAGAAGTGGCCAGCAGAGGTCACTCGCATACATCAAAACGGCATACACCGCAACGGCGGTTGTTCCGCCCGTCTCGCCAAACGCCTTTACACCAAGCACCATCAGCGAGACATTCATCAGAATCGAGGTCACACGTCCTGCAATATTGTTGAGAAAGACGGGAGAGCCACAGGCGGCAATTTGCTTGAACATCGCCTTGTGAAAACAGGGCTTTGTGAATTGCAGGAGCGTTTTTCGCCGCACAAACGGGATCATTGCCACAAAGGAGCAGAGGCACATGGAGATCACGGTGGCAAGTGCCGAGCCGACGACGTCCATATCAAGCACGATCAGGAAAAACGCCAAAAGACCGATGGTAACAACATTGAAGCCGATATTGATCACCATGCTCGTTTTGACGTATCCGCTGATCCTCAAATAGTTGTCCATCGCAAAAAAGATGGTTGAGAGCGGACTGCAAAGAGCGAAGGTGCGAAGGTATCTCACAGATGTATCAAGAAGCGTATCATTCGCGCCCATCATTCGACAAAGAGGCTCTGCCGCAAGAAGCATCACGGTTCCCATCATGACCGATGCGATCAGAATCATGATGATCGAGCAAGAAAAGACGTTGTTTGCCGTTTGATGATCCTTTCGTCCGAGTGCGATCGAAATCGGCACGGATGCACCCACACCGATCAGATCGGCAAGCGAGAAATTGATCATAACGAGCGGCATCGCAATATTGACCGCCGCAAAGGCACTCTCGCCCAGCCTTTGTCCGATAAAAATCCCCTCAATGATGCTATATACCGACATGGCGAACATACTGATCATTCCGGGCAGTGCCACAATGAAGAAAAGCCTCCAAGGCGTCATCGTCGCGTACATTTTTTCTGTATCACGTTTCATTTGTCTAAAAAACCTTTCAAATTGAAATCAAGCGATCATTTTTCTGTTCTGTATTGATACCGATACCCATCGTCCGAGGGTGTCCCTGTCACGGTAACGCCAAAGACCTTCCCAATGATCCCCGATTCGCAGATTCCAAGCGGCGTATCGACCGTCAGGATCCGTCCTTCCCGCATCACAACGAGTCTGTCGGAAAAGGTCAGAGCCAGCGGCAGATCGTGCAAAACCGCAACAACGCCCTTCCCCTCATCGGCAAGCCGTCGCAGAATTCTCATCAGATCAAGCTGATGGCGAATATCCAGATAGGTGGTGGGCTCATCCAACAAAATATAATCGGTATCCTGTGCAAGCGCCATCGCGACGTATGCGGTTTGGCGCATACCGCCCGAAAGGCGACCGAGCGGCTGATCCGACAACGGAAGGATCCCCATTCTGTCGATTGCCGACATCGCGATCTCACGGTCTTGCCTTGTATATCTGCGCGGATAGCACAAATACGGAAATCTGCCGTGAAGAACCAGCTGCTCCACCGTCATGTCGGGGAGTGCGCGTCCCTGAGAAAGGTAGGAAATCGATCTTGCAATCTCATTTCGCTTCAGAGCAGACAGTGCCGTTCCGTCGATCAGAACATCTCCTTCGGTACATGGCAATATTCCCGCCGTTGCCTTGAGAAGCGTGCTTTTTCCGCATCCGTTCGGTCCGATCACACAGGTCAGGCTTCCCCTTTCAAGCGTTGCCGATACCCGATGCAGAACCTGCTTGGCACCGTATCCCGCAGAAAGTGCTTTCAACTCAATCATGTGCATGCCCTCCCTTCCCCCTTATCAGCAGAAACAGGAAGAACGGCGCGCCCAAAAACGCCATGATAATCCCAACGGGGATCTCGTAGGGAGAAAACAAGACTCTTGCCAACGTATCACACAGTGTAACAAACCCCGCTCCCAGCAGTGCCGATAGGGGCAACAGGTGCTTTGTGCCTTGTGGAGAAAGGCGTCGTACCGCGTGCGGAACCAACAAGCCCACAAAGGAAAGCAGACCCGCAATACTGACCGCCGCTCCTGCCAGAAGTGCCGACAGCAGTAAAAAAACAACCGTCATCATCGCGGTATTCAATCCCAAGCCCTTGGCATTTTCCTCTCCGAGGCTCAATATCTCCAGCTCATTTGAAAGAGTAAACAGCACCAAGAGCCCCAGAAGAATCACAACGGCGGCAGGGATCAGCTTCAGATAGGTGACCGTCGAAAAATCTCCTATTTTGAAATCGTTGCTCATCATTCCCACATCGGGATCAAGGGTGATCACCGTATCGGAAAAGGCATTCAGCAAACTGTTGAGCGCAACGCCCATCAGGATCACGGTTCCGCGTGACGCCCCCCATTTTCGGGCACCGAGGCTGACGAGCAATACCGTCGTGAAGGCACCGAGAAAGGAGAAGAGCGTCAGACGCCAGCCACCAAGAATTCCCACAGAGGCGCAGAGCGTCACGGCAAGCCCTGCCCCCGAATTGACGCCCACGATACCGGGAGACGCCAACGGATTTGCAAGCACCCCCTGGATCACCGCTCCCGACGTTGCAAGCGCTGCTCCGCACAAAAGGCAGGCACAGGTTCGCGGAAAGCGCACGTACCAAAAAATACGCGCCTCCACACTGCCGTCATTTCCGCCAAGCAAGGCTTCAAGCAGTGCAGACGGCGACAGACTCGTGCTTCCGAAAAGCAGACCGCTCCCCATTGCCACAAAAAAAAGAAGTATCGCGACGGTATAAAGCAAGCAGATGCGGTTACGGTTGCTCGATAAGTGTTTCATAAAGTGTTTCATAAGCCTCTGCCCAACGCAGGTTCGGCTTGAGATTGAACAGGCTTCGATCCATAAAATGCAGTCGCCCCTCTTTGACCGCCTCAAGCGTACCCCATGCGGGATTTTCTTCCATGATATTTGTCAATGCGTCCTTTGCCGCCTCGGTATCGTCTCCCATCGTGACCACAAAAATATGATAGGGCTCATTTTGAATGATGCTTTCGATATTCAGGTTTTCCAAAAGACTGCTGTCCCGATCGGCAATGTTCACGCATCCCATATCGCAAAGCATTTCCCCGAGAATCGTTCCCTCACTGTTTTTTACGCGCACACGGCCTGCCGACGCACGAAGCAACAAAATGCGGTTTTCTGTTTCCGAGACATTCCTCTCGGCATATGCTG
>JAZOPW010000324.1:0-2791 GCA_045655785.1 Eubacteriales bacterium | reverse complement strand
CGACATGGCTACGATCCGACTTCGTTCTTGCTTAATCTCAGGAAGCGCATCCTTTGCAAAATAAGTTTTAAGGATGGTTTCATCATCATAGCGATAAACCGCACCGTTCGCTCCCTTTGCGATAAACTCACATCCCTCAACGCTCATTCTTTGATATGCCTTTTCAACCGTAACCATATCGGTAAATCCGGTCATGTCGAAGACCTCGTAGACGTCAGACGCTACGTTGATGATCGCCAGCTTGGGTTCCTCTTTTCTGAGCCTTAAAATCACGCGAAGACCCGCGGAAGATATGTACTCCAGCTTATCGGCGTCAAGAACGGTATGCTTTCCGGGATTATCATTTTTTATGGTAAAAATCTTTTCTTCTGCCTCAGCTGCGTTGGAAGCGTCAATTCTTCCCTCAACTGCAATATACAGAATATCTTTGTCTATACGATACGTAACGTTCATTTGCTTATTCTCCTTTTCCAAACACGAGTTCTGTAAGTGTCTTATATTCAAGCCATGCCGAAGTGTCGGACAAGCGCTCGGTAAGCTCAACGATTGAGCGGTAGTACCAAGCTTGCTCGGTAACGTCCTTTTGATTGAAGCGTTGCCACATGGCAATACCTTCCGCCTTAAAATCGCGGTATATAGCACGCATGTTGGCAAGCTTGTCGCCAAGCCAGACCATCAGCACAGCAATGTCATCCGTGTTTTTTAGCACCTCAAGAGACTCTTCCTTGCGGACGCGCCAGGTAGACTCGGGCGGTAGATCTGCCCGCTTATCCTCTGTTTCGGATTCAACCAGCTCACGAACCCGCTTTCCGAATCGGACTTCAATTTCTTCGATATTGATGTCCGCATCCTCCACCACGTCGTGCAGTGCAGCCGCGGCGATCAGGTTCTGATCATCCGTCATGGTGCCGACGATCACAGCCGCCTCCATTGGATGCAATATGTACGGAGCATCACTTTTTTTGCGTCGCATTCCGTCGTGAGCCTTTACTGCAAATGCGATAGCCTCACTTACAAGCTCCATTATTCAATCTCCAGAATGTCTGCAAAGCCGGTCATTTCAAAGACTTCCATAACCTCTTGGCAAACGTTGATCACTTTCATTGTGCCGATCTTTTGCATCTTTTTCTGAGCAGCAAGCAGAACGCGCAGTCCTGCGCTGGAGATATATTCCATGCCTTTTACGTCAAGAACAAGATTTTTCGTATCTCCGATATCTTCGTTAATTGTTTTATCAAGTGCGGGAGCTGTGATAGTATCGAGTCTTCCCACGACCTCGACAACGGTTACTTCCTGATTTTTCTTAATTTCGATCGTCATTTCCGCAGATCTCCTTTATATTTTTTTAATCATTGTCAGAACGTTCTGTTCGTTTTCATAGGCATAAGAGATCGAATCCATTGTTTTCTTGGCAATAAAAATACCAAGTCCGCCAATCTCACGCTCTTCAGCCGACAGAGTAATATCCGGATCGGGCTTTTTCAATGGATCAAAGGGCACGCCCTTATCTACCATTTTGAAGGTGATCTCTCGGTTTTCGGCATCAAATCCGATGCCAAGCGTCATGTCTCCCTCACCCTCTCCGTAGGCATAATGAGCGACGTTGACGAATACTTCTTCAATGGCGACGCAAACAGCCGTTTGTGTTTTCATGGGACATTCATAGCTTTCAAGGGTCTGTTCCACAAATCCGAGCACGTCGGACAGCGATTCGGTTTTTGCCTTAAACGTTTTATTTGTCATTCGCTCACCTCCTTTTTGGGGTTTATTATAATCAAACATAAGCATAGTAATATCGTCAAACTGCGGAGCTTCTCCCACAAATTTATCGATATTGGCCTTCAACGCCGGCAGGAGCTCAACGGCCTCCACGGAAGCGTTTTGGTTCATAAAGTCCAAAAGTCTGTCCTCGCCGTAAAGCTTGTTCTCTGCATTTGTGGCCTCAGGAACACCGTCGGTATAAAGGAACAGTCTGTCACCGGGATTGAGCGTAAGCTCACCCACACGGTAACGAACTCCCTCCATACCCGCAAGAACGAATCCCGCACGGGTTCTCAGGTATTCAAACGAGCCGTCCGCACGCTTTAAGAGAGGCGGATTGTGGCCGGCATTGGCAAACTGTACGTTGCCCGTGGTCAAATCCAAAATACCCATCCAAGCCGTAACGAACATGCCCGATTCATTATTTTCGCAAAGCTTTTCGTTTGCCTTTGTGAAAATATCGTTTACCGACATACCGCTTTCGGCAAGGTCTTTGATAATCGTTTTTGCAGTCATCATAAACATTGCCGCGGGAATTCCCTTGCCCGAAACATCAGCGGCAAGGAAGGCTACAGTCGTATCGTTCAATTGGTAGAAATCATAGAAATCGCCACCGACTTCCTTTGCGGCGATCATCTGTGCATATATGCTGTAATCCTGCCCTGTAGGGAAATTGGTCGGAAGCGCAGAAAGCTGAATTTGCTTTGCATATTCCAGTTCCTTGTCAATGCGGGCTGCTGCCTCGGAAATATACCGCTTCAACGTGGCAACCGTGGAGTTGATATCGTCCGACAACGAAGCAAATTCCGCGTTGGACCGCACGTCGACAGTCACACTCAGGTCACCGTCCGTAATTTGTGCAAGGGTATCGTTGATTTTCTTCAGATTGTTAATGATAACACGCTTAATGAGTATGTAGATGAACACAAAGAGAGTCGAGAAAATAAGCACCTGCATGAAAATGCTTGTCAGCATTGAGGCATCGCGCATAAACATAGCCTCAGCCACCGGCATGGCGGCGATCAGACAG
>JAZOPW010000323.1:0-6456 GCA_045655785.1 Eubacteriales bacterium | reverse complement strand
CGCTTGGCCTCCGACTTAATCGAAAATGTCAATAGCAAATCGGCTTTTCCCATCTTTTTCAACAGTCTTCGACGGTTCTTCGACGGTTTACAATTTTTTACGACGTTTTGACGAATATCAAAATTCATCCATTAATTTTATGATTGTCAGTACAGCTTGATCACGGCTAAGACCTTACCAAGAAGCTCTGCCGACCGTATATCGTTGACGTCTTGCAGGCAGACGCCTTCATCGTTGCGCACCGCTACGGTGACACCAAATGCTGGCAAATCCATGCTTTCTTGGACGATGGCATAGCTTCCGCTCTCCAAGAGATATGCCGTAAGTCCATCGGTGCTTGCAATATTGCCACAATATTCAAACGGCAAACATTCGCTTGCTTCGGTATCTGTTCTGCCGTTCTCGGCAATGCGAACAATGGGAATACCGTGTTCTACTGTATGACACAGGGTAATCGAACGGCTTTTTCCGTTCTCTCGTTTGATGTAGCCGTATTGCTCCAAGCGATCCAGATACATTTGCACGGTTGAGGTGCTCTTGTATCCCAGGCCCTGTGCAATGTCACGCACGCTTGGGGCAAATCGGTTTTGGCGTACGGCTTCTCTGATGTATTCCAATACAGCCTCTTCATTTCGGTTCAGCTTTTGCATCACTTGCTCCTTTTTCTGTTTCTTTTCTCTCATTATAGCACAAATGTTCGGTTTTGAAAAGATTTTTTTGAAAAAAGAGCAATAAAAAAATGAAGAATTCAAAAAAGAACGCGCATTGAAAATGAAAATTATGAACAAATCGTAACCTTTTCAAAAGACCATTGAAAAACAGAGAAAAAAAGTGTAAAATATAGAATGGGTGACAAGGTACCTTGATACCCTTACACCGTAAAAAGAAAAAATTACATATAAAAAGGAGCAAAAAAATGACCCAAAACAAGTATGTTCTGAATTGGATCAAAGAAATGTCCGATCTTGTAAATCCGGACAAGACCGTTTGGATCGACGGAACCGAGGAGCAGACTGAGGCACTGCGTGCCGAGGCTTGTTCCACAGGTGAGCTGATCGCTCTCAACGAGAAGGAATATCCCAACTGCTACCTGCACCGCACCGCTGTCAACGACGTTGCACGTGTAGAAAACAGAACCTTCATCTGCACCCGCAGAAAGGAAGATGCCGGCAACATCAACAACTGGATGGATCCCACCGAGTGCTATGAAAAGCTCTCCAAGCTTTACAAGAACTCCTACAAGGGTAAGACCATGTATGTCATTCCCTACTCGATGGGCGTGGTTGGTTCCGACTTCGCTAAGATCGGTATCGAGCTGACCGACTCTATCTACGTCGTTCTGAACATGCTGATCATGACTCGCGTGGGCAAAAACGTAATCGATGCTCTCGGTGATTCCGCCGATTTCGTTAAGGGTCTGCACGCCGTTGCAGATTGCGACGAGGAAAAACGCTACATCTGCCACTTCCCCGAAGACAACACCATCTGGTCTGTCAACTCGGGCTACGGCGGAAACGTGCTGCTCGGCAAGAAGTGCTTCGCGCTCCGTATTGCATCCTACCTTGGACGCAAAGAGGGCTGGATGGCAGAGCATATGCTGATTCTGGGTCTTGAGAATCCTCAGGGCGAGGTCAAGTACATCTCCGCTGCATTCCCCTCCGCTTGCGGTAAGACCAACCTGGCTATGCTCATCCCGCCGGAAATCTACAAGAAGGCAGGATACAAGGTATGGACTGTTGGCGATGACATCGCTTGGATCCGTATCGGTGAGGACGGAAGACTTTACGCTGTGAACCCTGAGAACGGCTTCTTCGGCGTAGCTCCCGGAACCAACGAGCATTCCAACTACAATGCTTTGATGACCACCAAGAAGAACTGCATCTTTACAAACGTTTGCCATGACCTTGACAACAACACCGTTTGGTGGGAAGGTCTTGACAACAATCCTCCCAAGAACGCCCTCAACTGGAAGGGTGAGAAGTGGGATTACACCAAGTACGACAAAGCCGACAAGGTCAACACCTCCGGCGCGCATCCCAATTCCCGTTTCACCGCAATGGCTTCCAACTGCCCTTGCATCTCCTCTGAATTCAACAGCCTCAAGGGTGTTCCGCTGACCGCGATCATCTTTGGCGGCCGTCGCGCAAAGACCGCTCCGCTGGTTTACGAATCCCGCAACTGGCAGCACGGTACCTTCGTGGGCTCTATCATGGCTTCCGAGACCACCGCAGCAGCTGCAGGTGCAGTAGGCGTTGTTCGCCGTGACCCGATGGCTATGCGTCCCTTCGTAGGCTACGATATGGGCGATTACTTTGCTCACTGGCTGAACATGGGCGACAAGATCTCCAATCCTCCTAAGATCTTCCATGTAAACTGGTTCCGCACCGATGATGAAGGACACTTCATCTGGCCCGGATTCGGTGACAACATGAGAGTTCTGATGTGGATTCTTGACCGTTGCGCAGGCAAGGTTGACGCTGTTGAAACTCCTATCGGCTTTGTTCCGAAGGCTGAGGACATCAACATTGAGGGTCTGGACGGTGTAACCATTGACACCATCCGCGATCTCTTGACCGTAGACAATGCAAGCTGGCTGGAAGACATTGAAAACATCAGAGCCTTCTACAACCAGATTGGCAAGCGTGTTCCCCCTGCACTTTACTATGAGCTTGCTTATCTCGAAGCAAATTTGAGAAAGTAATTTTTCAAAAAGATAGAAAAGCCGCGCCGCTTCCCGTTCGGGAGGCGGCGCGGTGTTTTGTTTCATTTAAGTTGGTCAAGATGATAGGGGGTCGTTTGATAAACAAAATAATTGAGCCAGTTGGAATAAAGCAGATTTGCCGACGAACGCCATGTTGCAGGTGGGGCTTTTGTCGGATCGTCATTCGGGAAATAGTTCTTGGGAATCTCGATCGGCTTTCCTGCATTGACATCACGGACGTATTCCTTGTTTAGCGTTCCGGCATCGTACTCGGGATGTCCTGTGATAAATATCTGCCTGCCGTTTCGTGTCGAAAGCGCGAACACTCCCGCCTCCTCGGAGGACGCAAGGATCTTCAGCTTCGGCACCTTTTCAATATCGGCACGGTCAACCGTGGTATGACGCGAGTGCGGCACCATGAACACGTCATCAAAGCCGCGGAACAGGATCGAGCGTTTATAATCGGCTGTATGCGGAAAGATTCCAAACAGCTTTTTGTCCAACGTGCGCTTCTGAATGCCAAAATGATAATAAAGTCCTGCCTGCGCACCCCAGCAGATATGGAAGGTGCTGTGTACGTGCGTCAGACTCCAATCCATGATTTCGCAAAGCTCGTCCCAATATTCAACCTCTTCAAATGGCAGATGCTCCACAGGGGCTCCCGTGATGATCATGCCGTCAAAGTTGCGGTCACGCACCTCGTCAAAGGTCGAGTAAAAGGCAAGCAGATGCTCCTCGGACGTGTTTTTGGATTGATGGGAGACTGTGTGCATCAGAGTCAGCTCTACCTGCAAAGGCGTGTTTCCAAGCAGACGCGAAAGCTGGGTCTCGGTATCGATCTTGGTGGGCATCAGATTGAGAAGAAGGATCTGCAACGGACGAATATCCTGCTTGATCGCACGGGTTTCGGTCATGACGAAGATGTTTTCCTCCGTCAATGTACGCGTTGCGGGTAATTCATTTGGGATTTTGATCGGCATGACACTGCCCTCCTATCTGTCAAATTGATTCGAGCGCCTGCTGAAGGTCGGCAATCAGATCATCCGCGCTTTCTAAGCCACAGGAGAAACGGACAAGATCTCCCGACACACCTGCCGCAATCAGCTCCTCGTCGTTCATCTGACGGTGAGTAGCACTTGCAGGATGCAGGCAACAGGTGCGCGCGTCGGCAACGTGTGTTTCGATCGCCGCAAGCTTGAGATGCTTCATAAAGGTCTCTGCCGCACGTCTGCCGCCCTTGACGCCAAAGCTGACGACGCCGCAGGTTCCCTTGGGCATATACTTCTGTGCCAAAGCATAGTAGGGGCTGGACTCCAGACCCGCATAGGTCACCCAAGTGATCTTTTCGTGACTCTCCAAAAACTTCGCAACGGCAAGAGCATTAGCACAATGACGCTCCATACGCACGTGCAGGCTCTCCAAGCCGAGATTGAGCAGGAATGCGCTCTGCGGTGCGGGCGTGGAGCCGAAGTCACGCATCAGTTGTGCGGTCGCCTTATAGATAAATGCGCCTTCCTTGCCGAATTTTTCGGCGTAAACGATTCCGTGATAGCTATCATCGGGTGTGCAAAGTCCGGGGAACTTATCGGCGTGTGCCATCCAATCAAACTTGCCCGAATCCACGATCCAACCGCCGACAGCCGATCCATGACCGTCCATATATTTGGTGGTAGAATGGGTTACAATATCGGCTCCCCACTCAAAGGGACGGCAATTGACGGGGGTGGCAAAGGTGTTGTCGATGATCAGCGGAACACCGTGTGCATGTGCCGCATTGGCAAACTTCTCAATATCCAGCACGGTCAGCGCGGGATTGGCAATGGTCTCACCGAATACCGCCTTGGTATTGGGACGGAAAGCCGCATTCAGTTCCTCCTCAGTACAATCGGGTGTGACAAAGGTGAAGTCGATTCCCATCTTTTTCATTGTTACGGCAAACAGGTTAAAGGTTCCGCCGTAAATGGTCGAGGAAGAAATGACGTGGTCACCGCAGTTTGCGATATTAAAGACGGAATAGAAGTTTGCAGCCTGTCCCGAGGAGGTCAGCATTGCCGCAGTTCCCCCCTCCAATTCGCAGATCTTTGCCGCCACCGTATCACAGGTGGGGTTCTGCAAACGCGAGTAAAAGTATCCGGACGCCTCAAGATCAAACAGCTTGCCCATGTCCTCGCTGGTCTCATAGCGGAACGTGGTGCTTTGAATGATCGGGATCTGACGCGGCTCCCCATTCTTGGGTCTGTAGCCGCCCTGTACGCATTTTGTTTCGATCTTATAGTTGCTCATATCTATTTATCTCCTTTAAAAAAATCAAAGTACATCTGCCATATCCAGAATCAGACGCTCGGTCTTTTCCCAACCGAGGCAAGGATCGGTGATCGACTTTCCGTAAACCTCGTCGGAGCTGATCTTCTGACATCCGTCCTCAATATAGCTTTCGATCATTAACCCCTTCACCAGGCTCTTCACTTCCTTGGAGTAGCGACAACTATGAAGAATTTCCTTGGCGATACGGATCTGCTCTAAATATTGCTTACCTGAATTGGCGTGGTTGGTATCCACGATCACGGCAGGATTTTGTAATCCGCTCTTCTGATAGGTCTCGTAAAGTCCGATCAGATCCTCAAAGTGATAGTTTGGCAAGGATTGTCCGTGCGCATTGACATATCCGCGCAGGATCGCGTGTGCATAAGGGTTGCCCATGCTCTTGACCTCCCAACCGCGGTAAAGGAACATATGCGAGTGCTGTGCCGCGGTGATCGAATTCATCATGACGGTAATATCTCCACCTGTCGGATTCTTCATACCCACGGGAATATCCAAGCCGCTGGCCGTTAGACGGTGTTGTTGGTTCTCCACCGAACGCGCACCGATGGCAACATATGCCAAAATATCCGACAGATAGCGGTGGTTTTTGGGATAGAGCATCTCGTCGGCGCATCCAAATCCTGTTTCGGCAAGGGCGCGCAAATGAAGCTTTCGAATTGCTACGATACCCTTGAGCAGATCGGGATTGGCGTTGGGATCGGGTTGATGCAACATGCCCTTATAGCCGTCTCCCGTGGTACGCGGCTTATTGGTATAGATGCGAGGTACGATCAGGATCTTGTCTGCCACCTTTTCCTGTACCCCGCGCAGGCGATAGATATAATCCAAAACAGAATCCTCGTTGTCTGCGGAACAGGGTCCGATCACAAGAATAAATCGGTCGGATTCTCCCGAAAAGATTTTTTTCATTTCATTCACACAGGCATCTCTTCGTGCAGAAAGCTCGGCAGAGATCGGGAATTCTGCTTTGATATCCATCGGAATGGGTAGCTTACGGTAAAAATTCATATTCATGGTTAAGGGGTTCCTTTCACTCGGGTTTGGGCTGGGGCTTGTCAAACATGGCTCGCCGTGCGGTAGAGGCACGCATGGTGTCTCGCATTCCCTCGCGGTCACCCATGGCAAGCATATATCGGAATCGCGAGAACTCTGCGGCAAAGCAATCCATCTGCCGCAACAGCTCGTCTCGGTTCAAAAGGAAGAGCTCCGACCACATCTCATCGTTGATCTTGGCAATACGCGTCAGATCACGGAAGGAGTCTCCCGTATATTCCTCCAATGAAGGGGTATTATTACAGGTCATCAGGGTAATTGCAATGCAGTGGGTCAGCTGAGACAAAAAAGCGATCATTTCATCGTGCTTTTGAGGAGTCAGCTCGGTAATTCGAGCAAAGCCGAGAAGCTCCCCCAGCTCGCGGCAAAGCGCGATC
>JAZOPW010000322.1:0-2862 GCA_045655785.1 Eubacteriales bacterium | reverse complement strand
CCACCTCTGTAAAGGTCGAGTTCAAGCTGATCGACTGGAACCAGAAGGAAGCACTTTTGGAAAACGGCACCATCGATTTGGTATGGAACGGTATGACCATCACCGACGAGCGCATTGCCGCTATGGCTGTTTCGATTCCGTATCTTGCAAACAAGCAGGTTGCGATTGCTGCAAAGAGCAACGCATCCGCATACGGCACCACCAAGGCTGAGCTGATCGAAAAGGCAGCAGACGCCATCGTGATCGTAGAAAAGGGCTCCGCGGGTGAAGAGATCGTTTGCCCGGTTGAATAATCAGAAAAGGTTGTACTTATGAATTTTTGGTCGATCATATACGATCTGTGCAAGGGCTTCGGTGTTACGCTGAAGCTCTTTGCTCTTACACTTTTGATCGCGATCCCGCTGGGATTGATCTTTGCGTTCCTTTCCATGTCAAAATTCAAGCCGCTGAGCTGGCTGATGAAAACCGTAATATGGGTCGTACGCGGAACACCGCTGTTGCTGCAGTGTATCATTGTGACCTTTATCCCCTCCGTGCTTTTGGAGATCCCGAACAAGGATTTTGCAGCCATGATCCACTTGAACAGTATTACGGATTTGCAATTTGCCTTTGTTCTCTTTGCCTTTGCGCTCAACTATGCATGCTATTTTGCCGTGATTTTTGAGGGCGGGATCAAGAATATTCCAAAGGGACAGTATGAGGCGGGGCAGGTGCTGGGACTGACAAAGGGGCAGATCTTCCGCCGTATTGTGTTGATGCAGGTCGTGCGCCGCATCGTAGCTCCTATGAGCAATGAGATCATTACGTTGGTCAAGGATACGGCTCTGGCACGTGCGCTTGGCGTCACCGAAATCATTTTGGTTGCATATGAGAAGGTGAACAAATACGCGATCCTGACACCTTTGGTTTACGCGGGCATCTTTTATCTTGCCTTCAGCGGGGTTCTGACCATTCTCTTCCACCTGTTGGAAAAGAAGATCGGCTACTACGACGTAACATAAGGGGGCGCACATGGAACATCAAGAATATTTACAGGTGTGCGGAATCCGCAAGAAATTCGGAAGCACTGAGGTACTGAAGGGGATTGATTTCAAGCTGGCAAAGGGCGAGATCCTTGCCATTATCGGCTCATCGGGAAGCGGTAAGACCACCCTTTTGCGATGCCTGAACTTTTTGGAGATCGCGGATGACGGAATCATTTCGGTGGACGGAGAGGTGTTGTTTGACGCGCATGAGGTAAAGAGCATGAAGGATCGCGAGCTGCGTGAAAAACGTCTGCATTTCGGATTGGTCTTTCAATCCTTCAACCTCTTTCCGCAATATAACGTCCTGCAAAATGTGACGTTGGCCCCCAAGCTTTTGAAAAAGGGTACAAATGAGGAGATCGAAAAAAAGGCGATCGAGCTGATCGAGCGCGTAGGACTTTCGGATAAGCTGAATAACTATCCCTGTCAGCTTTCGGGCGGACAGCAGCAGAGAGTTTCCATCGCGCGTGCATTGGCACTCGAACCCGACATTTTGTGCTTTGACGAGCCGACATCGGCACTCGATCCCGAGTTGACGGTTGAGGTCTTGCGCGTGATCAAGAGCCTGAAAAAGATGGGCAGTACGATGGTGATCGTAACGCACGAGATGGATTTTGCACGCAATGTTGCCGACCGCGTGATCTATATGCGGGACGGTGTAATCGAGGTAGAGGGAACACCCGAGGAGGTATTCGACTCTTCTCAAAACGAAAATCTTCGAAAATTTCTCAACAGCGGGGAGCTTTAGTGTGTTCTCCGTTAAGGATAACACACTAAAACTAAGTTTGCCCTTGCGGGCAAGTGAAGTTATCTACGATAGTGAAGTTCACTTCGTGAGTGAAGTTTCGCCTAACGGCGAAGTTGTGGGCAAACTAACTTCACTCGTGCAACAGCACGAACTTCACTGCAAAGCAACTTCACTTTTGCGAAAGCAAAAACTTCACAAACAGAAAAAAGAGCAGGCACACAAGATTTTTTCGTCTTGCGTGGTTGCTCTTTTTGTCGTTATAAGGGTTTTGGCTGATGCTCGCACTTAACAGAGCATTCAAATTCTCCGCTAAGAACATCCCCTATTGACTCCTCGTCTTTTTTGACTTTTATCAAAAATCACTAAAAAACGACGACTCAAAAGAAGACATTTTTTGCGGTTGTTTTTGCTCCTCAATTTCTGTTTTTTGCGCGAAAGTATTGACTTTTTTGTGGATTTGCTTTATAATATATTTTATATTTATTTCTATAAATAGTATTGAAGCAAAAATCCTTTTTAAAAGAGGCGTGGAAACCGATGATCAATGGGAAAATGAGAGAGCTTGGAGCAAAACGCTCCGTGATCCGAGAATTGTTTGAATACGGCAAGCAGCGCAAGACGGAGATCGGTGCCGAGAATGTGTTCGACTTCAGCTTGGGAAACCCCAGCGTCGCGGCACCCGAGTCCGTAAGAGAAGCACTTTCGGGGCTGATCAATGACACCGATCCCGTTGTATTGCATGGCTACACGTCGGCACAGGGAGACGCAGCCGTCCGAGAAAAGATTGCCGCATATCTTCGTGAACAGCACGGGGCAGAGGTTGTGGCAGATTGTCTTTATCTGACTGTCGGTGCGGCGGCATCGCTGACCGTTTCGCTGACCGCAATCTTAAATCCCGGTGACGAGGTGATCTTGCTCGCGCCCTTCTTTCCCGAATACCGCGTGTTCGTGGAGCGCACGGGAGCCAAGGTGATTCCCGTCATGTGTCGCGAAAAGGATTTTCAACCCGACATCGAGGCAATTCGGAATGCGATCACACCCAGAACACGCGCTCTGATCATCAATTCTCCAAACAACCCCACGGGAGCC
>JAZOPW010000321.1:0-5021 GCA_045655785.1 Eubacteriales bacterium | reverse complement strand
CGCCGCCCACGCTGGCTTCAAACAGATAGGACACATGATGCTCGCGTGCAAGATCCAGCAGCTCGACACCGAAATTGGCAACAACCTCCTTATTAGAGGTCACCACGTGCTTACCCGCCTCCAGAGCTGCATACGTAAAATCATACGCAGGATGGGAGCCGCCCATCATCTCGACAACCAGCTCAACCTCGGGGTCTTGCAGGATCACGTTGATGTCATGCACAACGCGGTCGCCCAAGGGATGCTCCGGAAAATCACGCAGATCTAAAATATATTTGATGTTGACCTCTTCGCCGCAACGCTCCGCGATCAGCTTTTTGTTTTCTGTAAGCACCTCTGCCGTGCCGCTTCCAACGACACCGAAGCCTAAAATTGCAATTTGGACCATAGTTTTCTATCCTTTCAGAATCACTTCTCTTATATCATACCACAAAACATTCCAAAATGCAAATAAAACTATTGAAAAAAATAAAAAAATATGCTATACTTTTGTCAGACCCATCGGAAAGGGGGATTTTACCCATGGCATCGCCCATCGGAAGTATGAACAATGTCAAAATATTCGTCCTGTATCTCATGCACAACGTCGGGTATCCGCTCGATTTTGTAACCATCAATGACATCGTGATGCAGACCGATTATATCATGTACCTCGATTTTGCCGTGGCATTTCACGAAATGCTCGACGGCGGCTTGATCATGGAGAACGGAAAAAATGAAGAGAACGAAATCCTGTATTCGGTCACGCATAAGGGAATGATCGTAGCCGAGCAGCTTCGTTGCGATCTGTTGCCCTCGATTCTGGATAAGAGTCTGGCGTGCGCGCTCCGTTATCTCGACCTGAAGCGCCGCAAGGTTCTGGTGGACTGCACATACCAAAAGCTGAGCGACCAGACCTTTGACGTTACGTTTTATATAAAGGAAAAGGATAAGGTCATTCTGACCACAACCGTGAACGTCGATTCCGAGTACCGTTGCCGTCAGATCCGCGAGAACTTCCGCGATCGTCCCGACGTGATTTACCGCGGTGTCATCGCGCTTTTAACAGGAAAAGTTGACTATCTTTTTGACAAAAAGTAAAAAGTATTCAAATTTTCAAAAATAAAAGTTCACAATCTTTTTTCATTCTGTATGGTCAAAATGTCCAATCGCGTCTTTTTTCTTTGTCTAAATTAACAAAGAAACGGGTTTGGATTTTGTGAAATAGTTCTATCAAAGGTTTTTATATGTTACTTTTTTACAATTTAGAGGAGAAAATATTTGTTGACATTCGGCAAAAATATGGTATAATGGTATGTGATGAGATGGAATATCCGTCAAACTCTACAGTTTTGCCCCCGATTTTTCGGCAAAGCAAGCAGAAAGGCTCTCGGTCAACCACATGAGTAACGCTCCCGGACATGCAGGCTGCAACGAATTGACTGCGCTGATCAAACGTGCTCAAGGCGGCAATCAAGCAGCATTTGAAGATCTGTTGAACCGTTACACCCCGCTGATCGATTCCATGACCGCCAAATTCAGCGGCACCTCGCTTGCGTCCCAGGACATCGAGGATCTCCGACAGGAGGCTGTGATCTGTTTTTATCGGGCGTTGATGCGCTTTGATAGCGACCAAAGCAAGGTGCAGTTTGGGCTTTACGCCAAGGAATGCATCCACAACGGGTTGATATCAAGCTTGCGCTCGATGAAAAAGCACGAGCACGTGCTTCTTTTGGAGGACGATTCGCTGTCGGGCACCGATATCGGGTCAGAAAATGATCCGGCACAGCGATTGGTGGAGAACGAAGCTTATGCAGAGCTTTCACGGCTGATACACGATTCCCTTTCTCCTTACGAAAACCGAATTTGGTGGCTTTACCTTTCGGGGCGTACGGCAAAGGAGATCTCGGCACTGACGGAGAAGGACGAAAAATCGGTACAAAATGCGATCTATCGCATCCGAAAAAAGCTTCGAACGGTGATTCCATACACATAATACATGCCTCGATAGCTTAAAGAGAGCGTTGCGAGGAGAGATTCTTGCAAAGATGGCGGTGAAAATCCGTCCGAGGTAAATCACAAATCCATATTTATACAAGAGAGGTTACACACAAATGTTCCAGGACGAAACCAACGCAGCAGTAGAAGTAGAAAACACTGAGTATGTCGATGAAACCCTTGTTTGCAAGGATTGCGGCAACGAGTTTGTTTTCACCGCAGGTGAGCAGAGATTTTATGCCGAAAAAGGCTTTTTGAACAAGCCCAAGGCATGCAAGGCTTGCCGCGATGCCAAGAAGAACGCCGGCAAGGCTCCTCGTGAGTATTTCACTGCTGTATGCGCAGACTGCGGCGGAGAGGCAAAGATCACCTTCCAGCCCTCCAACGACAGACCCGTTTATTGCAGCGCATGCTTCGAGGCTCGTAAGAAGGCGCAAGAGTAATTCAATCTGTATCGGCCTGAACTGATATAAATGAAGTACTACAAAAAAGGACACTACCCTTGTGGAGTGTCCTTTTTTGGTTCTTACTGTTCTCTTCCCACCAACTTACAATATTCCTCATAGGTGCAAAGCACGCGGAGTGCGGCAAGCAAGGCATTAGGGGTCATACCTGCGGGCAATCCCAACTGTTCGGCAAAGGCGTCACGCCGTGCCGCACTTCCCTCCCCACCCGTAAGCCCGTCCAAATACAGATCGGTCTTGCACAACGGATTTTCGCGAGTACGCAAAAGTACCGCATCGGCGTCGGCATAGGGTAAGAACAAATGATATAAAAGCTCATTTTCCATCCCCTCCACGCCAAGCACCCCCTCGGCAGAGGGAACTTTTTTTCGTTTTTCCACACCCTTCAGGCGCGGAACATACAAGTGGATCAGTCGATCAGTTGGGATGGTTGACGTCAGATGAGAGCGGATCAGCTTGCCCGCTCCGTCGCTGTCGGTCAGGACGATGATCGGCGTTTTTGCGGCAAGCGCACGAAACAGGCGCGTTTTTTCGGTCTTATTAAATACACCAAAGCCATCTGTGGTCAGAATCTGCGCCTCGATGACGTTTTGCAGGCGCAGCTTGTCATAGCGTCCCTCTACCACCACGGGATAGGGGATTTTCAGTCTTTCTGCCATCCTTACACACCAAGCAACCACAAAAGCAGCACCAGCGCACCGAGCGCAATGCGATAGACACCAAAGGGCGCAAAGCTATGCTTTTTGACAAAATCCATCAGGAAGCGGATTGCCGCCATGGACACAAGGAAGGACACCAAAAAGCCGATGGCAAGCACCATCCATGCGTCAAGCGGAACCGCGAGCCCCGTCTCCGAGATCCACGAAAAAAAGCCCAACAGCTTGATACCGCTTGCCCCCACCATAGCGGGGATCGCCATAAAGAAGGAAAACTCCGCGCCTGCCGTGCGCGAAAGCCCCAACAGCATCGAGCCGAGAATGGTAGACCCCGACCGAGAGGTACCCGGAACGATCGAAAGCACCTGAAAGCATCCGATCAGGAAAGCGGTTTTATAAGAGATCTGCTCCACGCCATCCACGCGCGGCATGCGGTTACGGTGCAGACGTTCCACCAAAAGGAATGCCACACCGTACACGATCAGCATTGCCGCCACGACCACAGAGTTATAAAGCCAACCGTCAATATCCTTGCCGCTTGCCTTTTCCAATATCTTGTCTCCCACAATACCAATCAAAGCTGCGGGGATGCTTGCCACCATAACCTTGAACCAAAGTGACCACGTGGCGCGTTTTTCGGTCTTGCTCTTCCCTCTCCCAAAGGGCCACAGCTTGCCGAAAAACAGAATGACCACCGCAAGAATCGCGCCCAATTGGATCACGACCTGGAACATCTCGGAAAACTCACTCAAAAAGGCTTTGTCGGATGTAAACGCAAAGGGGAGCCAATCCTCAATCAGAATCAGATGCCCCGTGGAGCTGACGGGAAGCCATTCGGTAATCCCCTCCACAATGCCGTACAGAATCGCCTTGAGCCATTCCAATATCATCATGATCAGCAATCTCCTTTCAAGCGGTCCTTGGCACGGATCTCCAGACCCTTGCCCGACGCCGCACGCATAATATCGCCTTCATGTACGTCAAACGGCACGCGGCACCAATAGATCATCGACGGATGCGGCGTAGCCTCTATGCGCTGTCCGTCGGGCGAGTAAAGCTCGCACACGTCAAACGCGCGTCCTATCTTTCCGGGCGAGATCATCTCGGCTCCCTCGCCTGCCGACACCTTGTTTCGCTGAATAAAGCGGTAAAGTCTGCCGTTCTCATTCTCCATCACGCCGCCTGCCGCCAGAATCGCATCGGCTTCCTCACTCACATATTCGGTCGCGGTGGAGAAATAGGCTTTTTCACGCAGATATCCGCATGCGCTGACCAATTGCGACTGCGTCATCGGATCGTCAAAGTAAAATCCCGTACCGTACTCACGGTGCGAAACGCTCTCCAACTCCTCCAACCACGCGGGATCAAAGGTATATTCCTTGGGATCGGCAAGATAGGCATCGATCGCCATGCGGTAAGCGTTGGTCGCAACGGCGGTATAGTACGCGCTCTTCATGCGCCCCTCGATCTTAAAGGAAGCAATTCCGCTGTTGATCAGCTCGGGGATATGTTCGATCATGCACATATCCTTGGACGACATGATAAAGGTGCCTACCCCCTCCTGTTGCTCGATCGGAAGGTGCATTTCGGGACGCTTTTCCTCTACCAAGGCATAATTCCAACGGCAGGGCTGTGAGCAGGTACCGCGGTTGCCATCCCGACCGTTAAACTCATTGGCAAGCAGGCATCTGCCACTGTAAGAGACACACATCGAGCCATGGATAAACGCCTCCAGCTCCACCTCAGGCGGCAGTGCCTCGCGGATGCGCTTGACCTCGTCCAGTGTGAGCTCGCGCGCCAGCACCAGGCGCTCCGCGCCAAGGGATGCCCATGCGCGCGCGGCGGCAGGGCTGACCATGCTGGCTTGCGTGGAGACGTGGATCGGCATATCCGGCAGCAGCTCTTTTACCGTTGCCCTCACGCC
>JAZOPW010000320.1:0-6378 GCA_045655785.1 Eubacteriales bacterium | reverse complement strand
CCGCTGATCACAGCATTCAACCCCCTCCGCGGACAGCCGAGGGGGTTCGTTGTTTTTCTCTTGATTTTGCCCATAAAATCTGCTAGACTGGACTTATTATCCGGAGAAACTCCGGCTATTAACAGGAGGAAGAAACATGGCAAATAAGTACGCCGGTACTCAGACCGAAAAGAACCTGGAAGCCGCTTTCGCAGGCGAATCCCAGGCTCGCAACAAGTACACGTATTTTGCATCCAAGGCAAAGAAGGAGGGCTATGAGCAGATCGCCGCACTCTTTTTGAAGACCGCCGAGAATGAAAAGGAGCATGCAAAGCTGTGGTTCAAGGAGCTCAACGGCATCGGTGACACGGCATCCAACCTTTCTGACGCCGCCGACGGTGAGAACTATGAGTGGACCGACATGTATGAGGGCTTTGCCAAGACCGCCGAGGAGGAGGGCTTTATCGATCTTGCAAGAAAGTTCCGTCTGGTTGCCGCGATCGAGAAGCACCATGAGGAGCGTTATCGCGCGCTTCTGAAAAACGTGGAGACCGCCGCTGTCTTTGAAAAGAGCGAGGTCAAGGTATGGGAGTGCCGCAACTGCGGTCACATCATTGTGGGAACCAAGGCGCCCGAGCTCTGCCCCACCTGCGCGCACCCGCAAAGCTACTTCGAGCTTCATTGCGAGAATTATTGATCTCTTAAAACAAATTGGTGAATCACATGCCATGTCGCATATGATTCACCAATTTGTTTTTATGACACTGTAGACAGCAACAGCAGCAGCTCTCCGCTCGCTGTAACCTTTTTCACACAGGCAGGTAACAGCCAGCTCTCTCCCTTGGAAACACGGTAGGCTTTGCCGTCGGCATGCAAATACCCCTCTCCGCCAATACAGAGCAGGTGTCGCATCTTCCCTTCCTGCGGCAACAGGACCGTCCCGTCCCTCAGATCCAGCTTTTCCACACGGAAATAGGGACAGTCAACCAACACGTTTTCATGCTCCGCAACGCCCCCCGTGCGAGAATAGCGAATCGCGTCGATCTCGCTCTGCGCAAAGGGACGGATCACGTCCACCGCCTTTTCCACGTGCAATTCACGCAGACTTCCATCGGGCTGACGGCGGTCAAAATCGTACACACGGTAGGTCAGATCACAGTTTTGCTGGATCTCCGCAATCAGGATGCCGCGTCCGATGGCATGTGCCATTCCCGAGGGGATAAAATAGGACTCTCCTGCCCGAACGGGCTGATGGTGCAGTGCCGACTCGGGCTTTCCTTCCTTGACCGCACGCGCAAAGTCCTCGGTATCAAACCCTTCTGCCAAGCCAAAGATCAGCTCTGCTCCCTCGTCTGCCTCTACGATGTACCACATTTCGGTTTTTCCGCGATCGTTCTCCACCCTTGCGGCATAGTCATCATCGGGATGTACCTGTACCGAGAGTGTGTCGCCTGCGTCCAAAAACTTGATCAACAGAGGAAAATCCGACGAGCCGAACGACGCACCCGTCAGCTCCGCTCCAAAGGTGTCGATCACCTCTTTCAATTCCTTTCCCGACAGGGGACCGTTGACGATCAGACAGTTTTCCTTTTTGCGAACCGTCAACTCCCAGCTCTCTCCCATTGTATCGGCGTCACCGCTCTTGTTCCATTCACGCAACAGGCGTGTACCGCCCCAAATCGGCGTTTTTGCCACACCGCACAAATGCAACGGATATAATGCTTCCATACCCGACTCCTTTTCATCTCTTTCTGCTATTTATTATACATCATTTTGAAAAAAAAGTCAAGGGAACACGTCAGATTCCCCCACCGCTCCGACAAAAAAGCCTCCCAAGGAAAATGCCGACGCACTCTCCTTGGGAAGCAGAAGTTTTAAAGGATAATCTGATTAATGATACACGACATGAAAACGCTCAGGTGCTGTTCGACCACAGTTGTCAAGCTGTTCGGGCTCCAGAATTTCAAGCACGGGAGACTTCATCACGCCCACGTTCTTCAGACAGTATTCATAGCTCCAATCCACGCCCTTGGAATACCAATAGTCGGGACCGATCCAGGATGCGTTTCCGCAGTTATGCAATGCATTGAAGCAATTCACGCGCGATGCGTACAGCGTCAGCTCCAACGTATGCGTTCCTGCCTTCAAATCCCGCAACGGAAGCTTATAGGGAGAAAATACGATCCTGCCCACGTCCTTGCCGTCAAGCTTGACTCCGACCAAGGCACCCCGATACATATCGCAACGCAGATCGGCGTCACAAACGTGATCCAGCTCGAATGTGGTTCGATAGGTCAGAGCCGCGCCGTAGAACGGCAAGCCCTGTGTAGTCACCGTTCCGAATGCCAATTTTTCGGGAAGTGCCGTCACGGTTGCGTGTGTTCCCTCCACACGGACGCCAAAGTCGCCCAAGAGGAAGAAATTCTCCAAACTGATGCGCTTTCCAAAGGGTACGCGTACGATCAGCTCGTTCTTACCGCGCTTGATCCTCGGCATCGGCATAGTGTAGATATAACGATCGGTGAAATACCCTTGGCGGGAGATCGGCACCGATTCCCCATTGAAGGTCACCTCGGAAAGCTCCTCATAAGCCAAGCGGCAATCGGTCTCGATCTCACTTTCAAATTCAAACTTGAGATAGGGGAAGTTTGTGATCTTCTCCTCTTCGATCAGCCAGGGTTGCAGATCTCTTCCGTCCGCCTTCGGGAATTTCAGCTCCTCGCGCAGCTTTTCGTCGATTCGAAGCATCTCCTCCACCTCGTCATACTGCACACCGTCGCGCGAAAGACGCGCCATATCCAATACCAATACGTTGGGCTCATGCAGGGTATATTCTACCTTTTCCTTGAAGTCGAGCAGGTCAACGATCTCTCTTTCGGGAGCAAATACAGCGCCCGCACCCTTCTCCGACACGGGATCGAGACGCAACAACAGGCTGTCATGCTCGTACATCGGCTCGGCGATCACGGTATTTCCGCCACGCAACTCAAAGTTTGTTGTGCGGGTCTTACCCGTCAGGGTATCGTAGACCGTAGGCGTAAATTCACCCTTGACCGTAATGCGAAGCTTTTTCACGGGGGCTTTTTCAATCTTGGAAATATGACCTCTCGGAGGCGTCACGGGTGCGCCGTGTGCAATGAAGAGCCACTTGCAATCCACGTCCTCGCGCATCTGATAGATCAGGCAATCGGTCGCAACGCCGTTGCTGTCACGGATCGAGACGTCTCGCTCCTCGGAAAGAGCCGCCAGAAGCGACACCGACGAGAAGGGGGTGACGGTCGAGCTTGCATAAAGTGCCTTGGGACGGTCAGAGAGCTCGGCGTCCACGTAAGTCGGGCATTCGCCCATGAAGATCACCTTTCCGCCCTTCTTGCGGAATGCCTCCAGAGCATCCAACGTGCTTGCGCGGATGGTTTCAACTCCGGGAACCACCACTGCGCTGTATTCCATTGCACCGACGCCAAGAGTGGGGTCGGTGGTCTCGCGGTAAAGCGAGGGCAGCAGTGCCTCGCTGATATAGTCGAAATCGATGGTGCCGTAAAGCAACCACTCGGTCACGCAGTCAAAATTATACTGCAGCTGCTCGCGGATCTCGGCAGTGTTCTCCATCGGTCCGTAGCGCAGCCAATAGCTTTCCACGGGATGGATCACCGCAACCTTGACCGCAGGCTTTCCTCTGGTCAGCGCGGTGTTGACACGTGCGTAGTGATCCTCGATATAGGGGTACTCCTTGTACCACGCCGACTGATAAAAGATGCTTGCGGGATAGTCGCGCTTGGCAGAGCCCTTCATGGTCACCCAGGACAGGTGCGGTACACGAACGGTCACGCCCAGTGCCGCCTGCCAGTCTCCCTGGTATTTATGACCGCGGAAATCGAAATCCCAACCGGTCACACCGTAAAGCTCCGAGAGCATTGCCTCGCGACCGTACTGATGCTTGGCGGACTGACATTGCTTTGCCGTCAAAAGCAGCTTCTCATTGCACAGCACGTCGATACCGGGAATGCCAAAGCCACGGTAGGTGCGCATGACCTCACCCAGCGAGTTGGTCTGCATCTTCAGCGTATCCTCACGCATTACGTGACCCGTCAGCGCAATGCCATGCTCGTCACACCATTTGCCGCACTGATCCGAGAAGGCTCTTGTAAAGCGCTCGCAGGCATGATCGTGATAGCAGTAGCGCACCTTTGAGGGCTTTCCGTCGGGCAGATCCCAAAGAAGCTCGGGCAAATGCGTCAACAGATCCAAGCCGTACTCCTCTTGGAAGGTCTCGGCAAAATCATATGTATAAGGGAGACGAATATCCTGTTGACTCTCGGCATACGGAAGTGCCATTTTTTCGCAGAATTGCGGCTCGTCCGTAAAGATCGCGGGAACCGAGCCGCCGAAATCCTTGCCAACCGCTTCGTAATACGCATCATAGGTCACACGGATGAATTCCGCAATCGCCTCCTCGGAAAGCGTATCCACATAGGTCTGTCCGTTGAAGCGTCCGACAGGCGTGGGCGTGGAAACGTATACGTACCACTTCTTTCCCGTTGCAGCGTCCTCCTCCCCGATCCGCGCATAGCCCGCCAGTGTGCCGTCGGCGTTCAAGGAAACGTCATAGCAGGCGAGCAGATAGGACTTGCCCGTTGCGTGTCCGGTCTCGCGGTCTACAACGTCGGCAAGCGGATTGACCGTAAAATGCAAAAACTTCTGACGGTGCTTGGGATTCTTGGTAACGTATCCACCCGCAAAGCCCGAAGGCCAACGGTCCTCGTCGTAGAGCCATGCCAGCATCTTCTCTGCCTTGGCTTTTTCATTGCACGCCTTGACCATGTCCATGAAATCCTTGCCAAGGTATTCGGTTCCCATGCCTGCACGCGAGTGCATATGGAAGCCGCCAAAGCCCATTGCCTTGAGCTGCTCGATCTGCCAGATCAGCTCGTCCTTCTCCAGCTTGTTGTTCCAAGACCAAAACGGAGTTCCTCGGTATTCGGAGGTGGGGGCCTCAAAAAGCGCCCGATCCAAGTTTCGATCCTTGTTTTTGTTGTAAAGCATCGTATTTCGTCCTTTCCCCATAAAAAATTGAATAAAGCTATTGACTTTATTGTAGCACAGGTATATAATAGAATTCAACAGGTAAATTTCGTTTTTTACAGGGTAAATTTCATATTTTATAAAAAAGGGGGGGATCCTACGGCTAAAAAAAAATATTTGCAAAATGAAAACATCGAGGTCGTGGTCTCGCAAACCAGGAATGCGTTGCCTCACAACCACGATTTTTTGGAGCTTGCCTATATATCGCAGGGCTCTGCCGACCACATCATCGGCAACAAGCAGACAAGAATCTCCAAGGGCGACTACTTTATTGTGGACTACAACACCGTGCATTCCTATCGTTCGGTAGATGACCGCCCCATGGAAATGATCAATATTCTCTTCCATCCGCGTCTGATCGACAACAGCCTGACCTACTGTCGCTCCTTTTCCACCTTCCTCAACCATTATCTGATCAAGATCGACTCGGAAAACCTGCGGCTCGATCCCTCCGGCACCACCTTTCACGATGAGGACGGTCGGATCCTGTCTTATCTGCAAACGCTGATCGAGGAATACAAGGGGCGTCGCACGGGATTCACCGAAATGATGCGCAGTACGCTCATTGAGCTTTTGATCTGTACCATGCGCAAGATCTCCTCGTCACCGTCCGACACCGACGTGATCCATCAGCTGACCGACTATATCGCCGCCCACTATGCCAATCCGCTCCCGCTTTCCGCACTTGCAAAAAAATACGGCTACAGCCTGCCCTATCTTTCCGAGCATTTCAAGCGCACTACGGGAATCGGATTTCGCGAATATTTGTGCCGCGTGCGCATGGAGGAGGCATGCCGCCTGCTTGCCAACACCGACAAGAAGATGCTTGAAATCGCGGACTGCGTAGGATACTCCGACGTCAACTCCTTTTTTGACGCCTTCCGCCGCGTGATTGGCAGATCTCCCGGGGAATTCCGCAAGGAGCTTCGCTTGCGCAACGAATAAAAATGAATCAAAGCCCACTCAAATCAACCGACATGAAAGGATTGAATCAAATGCAAACCGTAACACTTGGAAAAACAGGGATCGTATCCCCGAAAAATGCCTTTGGCGCACTGCCCGTACAGCGCGTTTCCGACGACTATGCCGTGATGCTTCTTAGAAAGGCATACGACGCAGGCTTCACTTTTTTTGACACCGCGCGCTCCTATTCGGACAGTGAAAAAAAGCTGGGGCTTGCCCTCTCGGACGTGCGCGCGAAGATCACCATTGCCACCAAGACAGGTGCCACAGATCCCAAGACCTTTTGGGAGCATCTGGAGACCAGTCTTTCCCTTCTCAAAACCGATTACATCGACATCTATCAGTTTCACAACC
>JAZOPW010000319.1:0-7455 GCA_045655785.1 Eubacteriales bacterium | reverse complement strand
GATATAACCAACCTCACCCGCGCACAGCATATCGCACTTTTTCAGCCCAAACGGCTCCATCGTACCAACGTCCACCACGTCGAATTCGGCACCCGTGCTAAGTCGGATCGTAGCCATGTCGTTCTGTGAGCCAAGGAGTTGTGTGTGAATGTTGTCTTCCTAAGACCGCTTGGCCTCCGACTTGATATAACCAACCTCACCCGCGCACAGCATATCGCACTTTTTCAGCCCAAACGGCTCCATCGTACCAACGTCCACCACGTCGAATTCGGCACCCGTGCTCATCAAACGGATGCGGTCACCGCTCTTCAAGGAGCCGTCGATGATGCGCACGTTGACCACAACGCCAAGATAACTGTCGTAATAGGAGTCAAAGATCAACGCCTTCAGGGGCGCGTCCTCGTCTCCCACGGGAGAGGGGATATCACGTACCACAGCCTCCAGCACGTCCTCAATGTTGAGTCCTGTTTTTGCCGAAACGGCAGGGCAACCCTCCGCAGGAATTCCGATGACGTCCTCGATTTCGGTGCGGCATTTGTCAATGTCAGCGGACGGCAGATCGATCTTGTTGATGACGGGAACAATTTCCAAATTCGCGTCCACGGCAAGATAGGCATTTGCAAGCGTTTGTGCTTCGATTCCCTGTGTTGCATCCACAACAAGCAGCGCACCGTCGCAGGCATTGAGCGAGCGCGAGACCTCATAGTTGAAGTCAACGTGACCGGGCGTGTCGATGAGATTAAAGGTATAAAGCTCGCCGTCCTGTGCCTCATAATTGAGCTTGACGGCGCGTGCCTTGATGGTGATGCCGCGTTCGCGCTCCAGATCCATGTTGTCCAGGATCTGCTCCTCCATATCGCGCTTGGCAACCGTTTGCGTATGCTCCAGAATTCGGTCTGCAAGTGTGGATTTGCCGTGATCGATATGGGCGATGATCGAAAAATTGCGAATGTGTTTTTGACGAGATGATGTTTGCACGTTTTGAAACCGGACCTTTCCGTTAAAATGAAGATTATATTCCATATTATTATACAATAAAAAAATGATTCTGACAAGTGGTTTGCAATATTTTTCTTTTAAAAAAGAGAATTAGCATTCCTTATAGCAACATTTGTCTTAAAAAAAGCAAAACATATCTTGAAAAGAGAGAGGAAAAGGGGTATACTTGAAGCAGAATTTCGGGGACAACCCGAAACGAAGCATCTTACCGCGTTTTTGAGACGAGAAAGGATTGAAACGACATGAAAAAGATAAAGGCTGCAGTGATCGGATACGGCGGGATGGGCGGATGGCACGTTGAGCATTTGTTGAAAAGTGATGTTGCCGAGCTTGCCGGTGTTTATGACATCAAGCCCGAGCGCAACGCATTGGCAGAGAGTCGCGGCATCCACGCGTATGCAAGCATGGAAGAGCTGTTGGCAGATAAATCGGTTGAGCTTGTGACCGTTGCAATCCCGAACGATGATCATGAGCCGGTTGTCATCGCGGCATTGAACGCAGGCAAAAATGTGATCTGCGAAAAGCCCGTTGCACTTTCTTTGGAGTCCCTCAACCGCATGATCGACGCGGCAGAGAAAAACGGCGTTAAGTTTTCTACTCACCAGAACCGCCGTTGGGACGTGGACTATCTTGCTATGAAGCAGATCCACGATTCGGGTGAGATCGGAAAGATCATCAATCTGGAGTCTCGTGTATACGGTAGCCGTGGAATTCCCTCCGACTGGAGAGGCGAAAAGGAGCACGGCGGCGGAATGCTGTACGATTGGGGTATTCACCTGATCGACCAGGTACTGATGATTTTTGGCTGGGAAGTGAAAAGCATCTACTGCATTTGTGACCATATCACCAACAAAGAAGTGGATGACGGCTTTCGCTTGGACATCAACTTCAAGAACGGTGAGCGCGCAACGGTAGAGCTGGGTACCTATAACTTTATCTCCATGCCTCGATTCTATATGCGCGGAGAAAAGGGAACTGCTATGATCACCGATTGGCGCGAGGAGGCGCAGGTCGTGAAATGCAAGCATTGGCATGAGAACGACGTGCTTCCCGTAAAAACTGCCGCAGGCTTGACCAAAACCATGGCACCTCGCGACAGCGTGACTACCGATACTTACAGTGTACTGCGTCCTGCATCTGATGTACATGACTATTACCGTCACTTTATTTCTGCGATCCGCGGTGAGCGCGAGCAGGATGTGACCTATGACCAGATGCGTACCGATCTCAAAATTATTCTTGCGGCATTCAAATCTGCCGAGATTGGAGAGCCTATAGAGATTCATTAAATATATTTCTTTTCAAAAACGAATATAATTGAATAATTTTTGCATTTTTACCAAGGTGATATAGTGGATGATTATTAGGTTTGTGTGGCAAAAAACGTGCGCGAGATCAAGGTCTTGCGCACGTTTTTTATACTTTTAAGCACTTAAGCGCACAAAAGTTAAAAAATAAGTTTATAAAAATGTTTGAAAAGTTTTGAAAGGGGAAGGGGTGCGGGGAGGGGAAAACTTTTTCATGTAATCTTCCGTAACGTAAAAAAGAGCCTAAATGGCTCAAAAATCCAAAGGAAAACAAATTTCGTGGAGCATTTTGGGTGGTGGTACCAAAATGCTAGCGGGAGCAATTGTTTATCTGACGCGCGCGAAAGTGAAAAAACAGTTTCAAAAATTGTTTGAAAAGTTTTGAAAGGGTGTGGGGAAACTTTTTCAAAAGTTTCCCCACAAAAAAATTACGTTAAGGATGCTTATGCTCAAAAGTTTTCCCCTCCCCGCGAAAAAACAAATCAAAATTACATTCCCAAAACAGCGGCGCCGATGATGCCGGCGTTGTTGCGGAGTTGAGCGATGCGGATGTCGGTCAAGGGTACAAGACCCGAGCCATACTGTTGCTCACGTACCAAGGGTGTAACCAGATCCAAAAGGAACTGCCCTTCGTTGGAGATACCGCCACCGATAGAGAGCACCTCTGGCTGGAAGATATTGACGATGCTTGCCAGACCGCTTGCCAGATATTTGATGTAGAGATCCACAACCTCTTTTGCGGCTTCGTCACCCATGCGCATACCGTCAAAGGCGGTTCTGCCGTTGACCTTGCCTTTTTGTGCAACCAGATCGGTCATCACGGTCGCGCGTCCCTTTGCTTCGCTTTCTGCAAGCTTTTCCTTGGTCATGTTGATCAGACCCGTAGCCGAGGAATATGCCTCCCAACAGCCCTTTCGTCCGCAGGAACAGGGCTTGCCGTCCATCTCAATGGCGATGTGTCCAAGCTCACCACCCGCAGAGTTGAAGCCCTTGAATACCTTGTTGCCGTCCACGATACCGCCGCCCACTCCGGTTCCGAGCGTGATCATCACCGAGGATTTGCTTCCTTTTGCCGCACCTGCGATTGCCTCGCCCCATGCGGCGGCATTGGCGTCGTTTTCAATGTGCAATTCCTTCACAGGAAAACGCTCCTTGAGCAGCGGAATGATGGGAAAATCGCGGAAATGAAGGTTGTTGGCATAGATGACATTACCGGTTTCGTCGTCCACGATTCCGGGAGACGCAATGCCGACAGAGTCAATATCTGCCACGGTAACTCCCAGCTTTTCGCAAAGCTTGTTGCAAAGCATTGCAATATCATCTACGATTGCAACGGAGGGCCGCTCGGGCAGGGTAGGGGTGCTGTCCTGAACGACGATCTCAAAGTTTTCATTTACAATTCCGGCGGCGATGTTGGTTCCGCCAAGGTCAATGCCAATACGGTACATATCTGAATGGATCCTTTCTGGTGTGTTTTTTACTACATTTATTATAGAGTATTTTTGTTCATTCGTCAAGAGGTTTTTGGAAATATTGACGATTGTGTTATGAAAAAAATTTTTTGAATTATTTTTCTAACCAAGACAGATTGTGTCTTGGTTAGGAGGTAAAATGATGTCAGCCAAGGAGGAAAGGCGCCGCCGACTTGGCAAAAAGACAAAAAACAAAACAAAAACAAAAAAGAAAGGATTTTATTATGAAAGAAAATTTTATCACTAACATTAGCGAGGAGGAGATCGTCCTCGCGCCCCCCACAGAGTTGTTTGAGGAGGCAAAGGACATTGCGCAGAATACGACCGCAGAAGAAAAATTTCCCTTTGCACTTCAATACGACGCCAATCAAAAAGAATTCCTGCTGTCGCTGTTGCAGACGGCGGGTGCCATTGTGGAAAACGATGACGAGGAAGGTCACGTGCTTGCCACGATGATGAACATGACACAGCTGGCGTTTATCAAGCGCTTGGACTGTGTTGAACGGGTCAGAACCGACGAGGGACTCAACCCGTTTCTTGCGGAGGAGGCTGTGTCCCCCAAGGCTGTTGAAGCCGAAACACCTGTCGAGACACCCGTTGAGACAGTTGCACAGCAGAATGTAGAGACTGCTCAAACCGAACAGGTCATGACGCTTGCCGCCGATGAAGCCGTTGCGATCGCGGCAGAACCTCTTACAGCAGAACCCCTTGCGGCAAACGCCGAGGACGGTATTGCGGTAGCATCGGTTTCGGCTTCTGCAAGAAGCACCTGTTGCCCTTCCAACGCCGACATGGCATCGGCACAAACCATTGAGGTTGAGCAAAGTGTCCTTGGCTGTATCTGCTGTCCCGGAGCAGAGCAGTGGTTCAAATTTACTGTTCCATATGATGCTGCATACACCATCTATACAAGCGGATCTTTGGATACGATTGGCGAGTTGTCCGGATGTTGCTTGCCTGAAGCGGTTACAAACGACGACTATGACGGTCGAATCAATTTCCGCATTGTAAAAATTCTTTGCGCAGGTTGCGATTATTATATTCGGGTAAGTGCAAATGGAGATGCAACCGGTAATTACAATTTGATGGTAACTCGAAAGACATTGGCAGAGGAGGTTCTGATCCATTCTCAAAGAAGCGATGGGGTTATTGTTTTGGAGGCAAATAAAACTTATGAGCTGCCGCGTGGAGAAGGGTATGGTTTCCTGAATGCTGCAAACACGATCAACGCTCCTTTTTCGGTTGAAGTAAACCCGAATGATACAGCAGATAAACGTGTTGTATGGTATACTCCGAATACGGATATCATCAATATTTCTTCTGGATGGTATAATGGTGAGCGATATCAAACTGTAACAGCAAACAAAAGCGGTATTGCAGCAATTTATGCATATGATTGGAATGGATATGGAATTAGGGCTAGCTATACAGTAACTGTTGATCCTAGAGAAATAATTATTGTGAAAAGAGATGGGACTTTTAATGAAATAATACTTGGATCTTCCGGAAAGGTTTGGAAATGTATTAACTTTGATATGATAAACGAATCCAATATTTCTCCTAAAACACATCCAGAATTGTTCGATCGTTTATATCATAACACGTACAATAAAACAGAAAAAGTTGATGGTTTTATTTATTCAGAAGGTCCAATTTTATATACTGATCAAGAAATGAAACTTCTCTATTTGATTGATCCATACGGCTTTTCTAATTATATACAAGAGTATGCTAAACATGTTTACAACGATCTTTCAGAATTAGTAAACTTTAAAGATTCTGTATTTAGAACATTGTTTAATAAAGCACCGAGATATTATGCACGCACAACAGCAGGGGAATGGTATGATGCGACAGTTGAAAAAGAACAATTATCTATACATGTGATAATGTCAGAATCAGAGTTGATTTTCGGAACTCATCCCATTTATGATTTTACAACAGGAATGCAAATTTTTACAGTTTTGCTTCAACTTTTGTCTTTGCCTGTTGCTTTTGCAAAATTAGCAAGTATTCCTGCTCCTGTAGCATACCAAGCATTTTTGAAGTATACGAATTTATCTTTTACGCTTACCAAAGCATTTATCAATGAAGATTATAAAATCTATATCGATAAACTTGTGGATGATGCAAAGGGAAATGTTGTCAATAATACGGTATCCAAAAGTGCAGACTTCAATCTTAACTGGGCAAAAGAACTGTTTAAACTTAGCGACAGCTTTGAAGAATTGGAAATGCTTATAGCGGATAAGCCAAGTTTTTATAGAGAGGTTTTTAGTTATTGTTCAAATGAACCTAATTTTAGACTTTTCTTTGAATACAATAATGGAACAATAGAAGAGATATCTGAAATTTGTGACAAATTAAATTAAATGTGTATCTACATAAAAGATTGTCTGATGCCATTTTGGCGTCAGACAATCGACTTTGCACAATTTAATATTCATTTTATGATTTCCATTTTATACTTTCCATTCCATTCGAATTGATCCCAACCACTGGTTTTAGAATTATAAAAAATGGTTGGATTACCAAACCAGGTTGACTCCTCGCTGATTTCAGGTGCATCTCCTAAAAATGTAATCGTAATATGGGTGGACGGATTTATAAGAAATGGTAATGGAGAAAACCTTTTGACACTCTCCGGAACAATAATCTCAACGCTTGCATCGGTTTGAAGCAGTGCATATCCTGTAATTTCTTCACGACCTTCTTCAAAAGTGATTCGTTCTAATGAGGGAACATTGGAGAGACATGGATAATCTACATATTGTAGATCCAGTTTAGAAGGAATTGTAATATGTTTTAAAGATGTACAATCGGAAAAGGCTAGAACTCCAAGCTCCGTTAAAGTTGAAGGAAGAACCACTTCTTTCAGTGCTTT
Organism: Eubacteriales bacterium; assembly: GCA_045655785.1. Lineage (GTDB taxonomy): Bacteria > Bacillota > Clostridia > Oscillospirales > CAG-272 > UMGS1865. The sequence goes on along the minus strand of JAZOPW010000319.1, from coordinate 793 downwards.
ACAGTACATAAAGGCTCGATCCCTTATGATGGTAATATTGCTACCAAATCTTACCTCTGTTAAACTTTCGCAATTGTAAAAAGCAAATTGATCAATTGCTTTCATTGTACTTGATGAAAGATCGACCTTTTTAAGGGCGGTACAGTCAGCAAACGCTCCCATAACGATATATTCGAGATTATTGCTGAATTGAACATCTGTTAGTTCCTTGCAGCCTGCAAATGCCGTTCTGTGGATAGACGTAATGGTGTTAGGCATAATAAGTGTTTTTATATTGGTCTCCAAAAATGCACTCTCGCCGATGCTGGCTATTTCTTTGCTTTCAATTTTTTGAGGAATCACGACACTCGTATCAGTTCCGATGTATTTTGTGATTGAAATTTTGTTATCATCCGTAACAAGATATTCAAAGTCTGATGTAGGATTGGCATTCCTATCCGGGTATTTGGAAAAAAGACCGCAGCCTGTTAGGGCGGATAAAAGAAGGGTAAGGGTTAAACATAATAAAATAATTGTTTTCTTCATGCAAAGCTCCTTTGGATATGCTACTACTTATTATATATGAAAAGGCAATTTCTGTCAATAGAAATGTACAGATGTTTTTAAAATATTTGCAATATGACGCAAACCAAAAGGACTTCCTCTTGACGATGCTGCAGGAGGTCGGAGCCGTGGTAGAAGCGGAAGACGATGACGGTCACACGCTCGACACACGGATGAACATGACACAGCTGGCGTTTATCAAGCGCTTGGATTGTGTTGAACGGGTCAGAACCGACGAGGGACTCAACCC
>JAZOPW010000318.1:0-7666 GCA_045655785.1 Eubacteriales bacterium | reverse complement strand
GGGGTCATGACCGCACTCTACGCATGGCTCAATCGCTTACAGCTCCCCTTTGAAATGCTGGAGGGCGACGGACTTTCGGTATGGACGTTCGCGCTTTTGACGGCGGTGGCAAGTGTCGTCACTCTGCGCGGTGGGAGACTGTTCGGTCTTTCTCAAAAAACGAAAAAGGTTACAGTCTCCGCCACACTGTTCGGCTCTTCCGTGACGCTTACCGCGATGGTCGATTCGGGAAATCTGTTGCGCGACCCCGTCAGCGGAAAGGGTGTGATCGTAGCCGACCTTGCGCGGCTGGCACCCCTCCTTCCGCCCGATGTCCGACGTGCCTGCGAGAGTCGGGATCTGTCGCTTTTCCCGACCGCGTATGAGCTTGCCGGGCGTCTGCGACCGATTCCCACACAGACCGCAAGCGGTATGTCCATGCTGCTTGCCATCCTTCCCGATTCGCTCCGCATTACGCGTGCGGGGGAGAGCTACCCTGCCGACTATCTGATCGCGCCCGCGCCCTTGGGCGAGACGGCACAGGGCTTTGACGCTGTCATTCCGTTGGAATAGCGGCGGCGCGAATCGGACTGTTTTGACCGCAACCATCAAAGGAGGTTTTTATGAATATTCTGACACGTGTGCGGCTTTGGATTGCCGCGCGACTATCCAAAAAGGGGATTTTTTACATCAACGGCCCCGACGTCCTGCCGCCGCCGCTTTCTCAGGAGCGCGAGGCGGAATACATCGCGCGCATCGAAGAGGAAAGCGCGCGCTCGGTGCTGATCGAGCATAATCTGCGGCTGGTGGTCTATATCGCCAAGCGATTTGAAAACACGGGAACAGGGATCGAGGATCTGATTTCGATCGGTACCGTGGGGCTGATCAAGGCGATCAACACCTTTTGTGCCGACAAAAACATCAAGCTTGCGACCTACGCCTCGCGCTGTATTGAAAACGAGATTTTGATGTACATCCGCAAAAACAGCGGACATCATTGCGAGGTGTCGATCGACGAGCCGCTCAACGTCGATTGGGACGGCAATGAGCTTTTGCTGTCGGACGTGCTTGGAAATGAAGAGGACAACGTCTCCTACGAGCTGGAGCAGCGTGAGGAGCGGCGCGTGGTGCGTGACGCCGTTGCCGAGCTGGATCCGAGAGAGCGTGAGCTGATTGAACTGCGTTACGGTCTTCGAAGCGGCACCGAAATGACTCAAAAGGAGGTTGCCGACCTGTTGGGGATCTCACAGTCCTACATTTCGCGCCTCGAAAAGCGCATCCTCAACCGTCTCAAAACCGAGCTTGCAGGAAAAATTTGAGGGGCGTTGTGGGGAGCTTTTGAGAAAAGCATTGCCTTTTTTGCTTTCAAAATGGGCATGCTTTGCAAATAAAAGTTACTTTTCTTTTGAAAAACCTACAGAGCCGCGTCCGAGATCCGACACGCGCGGAGCGCATGTCGCCCTGCGGCGCAAGCGCCTTGGGCTTCGACTTCGGGCGAAGCCCTTCGCTCAAGATGACGGACTCGGTTTTGTTGTCAAGATGACGGACTTGGTTTTTCAACGTCTTTCGCAAAATATTATGTTTCTTTCGTAGGGCGGGGGTTCTACTCCCGCCGCCGAATCTAAAATGCCACATCACATCCGCATCTTATTTCGTCTAAGGTTGAACTTCAGAGCCAAGCAGGCTCTTTTTTTGTTTGTGCGGTTTATGGTTTGATCTGATGAAATTTGAATTTGATTTTTCAAAAAGTACCCTTTTTTTCAAAAAATGAAGGGTTTGTATTGACAAATCAAGGAAATTGTGTTATACTCAATTCTGCTTAATCGAAAATTGAGTTTTTATCAAAAAAGAAAGAGAAACGTATGAAAAAGAAGGTTTTGGATGACCTTAAGGTCAATTTGCCGTTTTTGAGCCCGACAGAGACCAAGCTTGCGCGCCTGATCCTCGATGACCCGAAAAAGGTCATTTCCTGCTCGATGGCGGAGCTTTCCGCTCTTGCCAATGTGTCTCAGGGGAGCATCTGCAATTTCGCCAAAAAATTTGCGGGATGCGGCTTCTCAGACCTGAAGCTGCAGATCGCGTCCGAGCTTTCGCACTATGAGCCACAGCCCCTGAGTGTTGCCGAGGAAAGCGACGGCGTGCGTGAGGTCTTGAAAAAGACGGTTCGCAATCATATATCCGCCTTGGAAAACACGATACTTGCAAACAGCGAGGAGGTGCTGGCAAGTGCCGCAGACAAGATTCTGCACGCGGGACGTGTGGAGATCTACGGCGTCTATCGCTCTGCCGCGATGGCAAGCAACATCTATTACAAGCTGCTGGTGCTGGGCATTCCCGCTTCCTTTGTAGGGGATACGCTGTCCTGTGCGGTGTCGGCGTCGATGCTCGAGCGCGACTGCGTCATCATTGCGGTCTCCTCCTCCGGCACCACCAAGGATGTGACAGACGCAGTCAAGCTTGCAAAGAGTCGGGGCGTTCCGATTATTTGCATCACGTCCAACAAAAATTCGCCGCTTGCCCAGCTTTCCGATGATGTTCTGGTATCGCCGTCGGGCGGAAATTCTGTCGAGGGGCAAGACAACGAGGTGCGTATTGCGCAAATGACACTCTTCGATGCACTGTGCAGCTATCTGTTGACGCGCATCGACAAGGATGGAAGCCGCTATCTCGGCTTGCGGGATATTCTAAACTCACACAGAGTCAATGATTGAGGGGGTACAATATGAAAATCAGTGAAAAAGCCAAGCATGCAATATGGATCGGGTCTCTTTGCTCGGTGTCCTATCTTGCGGTTTATATTGCGCGGAACGTCTTGGGAGCGGTCACGCCTTCCATGGTGGAGGGTGGCTTGACCGAGGAATACATCGGACAGGTCTCGGCACTCTTTTTTGGATTTTACGCGGTGGGTCAGCTGATCAACGGATGCATTGGCGATCGGGTCAAGGCAAAATACATGATCAGCCTTGGTTTGTTGCTTGCGGGAATCTCCAACATCGTGTTCTCACTTGTGATCGACAACCCAACGGCAGCCCCCTTGGCGTACGGCATGACAGGCTTTTTCCTTGCCATGATCTACGGCCCCATGACCAAGGTCGTCGCCGAGAACACCGAGCCGATCCATGCCACGCGTTGCAGTCTGGGCTATACATTTGCGTCCTTTTTCGGGTCCCCCGTGGCGGGAATTTTAGCATCGTTTATGGCATGGCAGAGTGTGTTTGCCGTCAGCAGTGCGGCGCTTTGTGTCATGGCGGTGGTCTGCTTTTTCTGCTTTGTCATGCTGGAAAGACGCGGCGTGGTCAAATACGGTCAGTATCGACTGAAGACACGTGATGATACGGGAAAGGACGCCTCCTTTGGGGAGCGTCTGCACGTGCTGATCAAGCGCGACATCATTCGGTTTTCGCTGATCTCGATCCTGACGGGGATTGTGCGCACGTCGGTGGTCTTTTGGCTGACGACCTACATCTCACAATATCTCGGCTTTGGCGCAAAGCGGGCGGCGGGGATGTTTACCGTCGCGACCTTTGCGATCTCCTTTACCACCTTTATCGTGGTGTTTATCTATGAGCGTCTTGGGTACAACATGAACCGTACGATCCTTCTGATGTTCTCCTGCTCGCTTCTCTTTTTCATTGCTGTTTATTTCGTTTCGCATCCGATCGTCAATCTTGTTCTGATCGTGCTTGCCATCATGGCATCCAACGGAGCGGCAACCATGCTCTGGAGCCGCTATTGTCCGAGTCTGCGCGACACGGGCATGGTCTCGGGAGCGACGGGATTCCTCGATTTTTTAAGCTATATGGCGGCGGCAACCGCGAACGTACTCTTCGCCAATGCGGTCTCGTCGATCGGATGGAAGAATCTGATCCTGGTCTGGACAGCTCTCGTTGCCTGCGGCGTGATCGTTTCTCTGCCGTATCGCAGACCCCTGCACCGAGGGAAAAAGGACGGAGCACAATAATTTTCTTGTTGCATCTTGACAAATGCTTCCATACATGATATAATATCAAATAATGTGAGGGAGTAGCATGCGCAAAGCTTTGCGTAGTAAGTCAACATACTGACCGTCCCCACGGTCTGGCTTGCTTCAAATTGCGAGACTCATGTATAACTGTGAAGCTATACATGGAGTCTTTGTCTTCAAAAATTCAGGTATGGCTTTCGCCATACCTATTTTTGTCAAAATCGGAGGAACAAACAAATGGAGCTTGGCTTCGGATTCTTTTTCAACAGCATTCTGCTCGGCGTCGGACTTGCGATGGATGCCCTGACGGCATCGCTTGCGAACGGACTGCATGAACCCAACATGAGAACGCGCAAGATGTGCGTTGTGGCAGGTTTGTTTGCCTTTTTTCAGGCACTCATGCCGATGATCGGTTGGGTCTGCGTACACACCGTGGTGCAGTATTTTCAGTGGTTTGAGAAATTCATCCCATGGATCGCGCTTGCTCTGCTCGGCTTCATCGGCGGCAAAATGCTTTATGAGGGGATCCGGGATCGGAACGAGGAGCCCGAGCTGTGCGGCGTGGGCGTGACCGCGTTGCTCCTGCAGGGGGTGGCAACCTCGATCGACGCGCTGTCGGTCGGCTTTACCATCGCGGAGTACGATTGGTTTTCGGCACTGTTGGCGGCAGTCATCATTTCGATCGTGACCTTTATCATCTGTATGCTGGGCATTTTCATTGGCAAGCAGGCGGGAACCAGACTCGCGGGCAAGGCAACGATCCTCGGCGGAGCCATTCTGATCTTCATCGGCTTGGAGATCTTTGTTACGAGTTGGTTTTGATTCAAATCTTTTGATAAATTTTGAAAATTTTCGTAAAATTCTTGACTTTCGATGCGGTTTATGATATACTATCTTCAGTTACATTTTGAATGGAGGATATTGAAATGAAGCATATCAAAACTCTTGAGACCCGTAATCTCTGCGACAGCGCAAAGAACGGCGGTTGCGGCGAATGCCAGACCTCTTGCCAGTCCGCTTGCAAGACCAGCTGCGGTATCGCAAACCAGCAGTGCGAAAGCAAAAAGGAAAGCAAGTAATCGGAAAATCGCAAATGAGTGACGGGGAGGAAAGCTCTGAAAAGGTTTTCCTCCCCGTACTCCTGTTTTAAAACGTATTTTAAAATGCTTGAAAAGGATGATAATATGGTACATCAGTATAAATTGGGCGGCTTGAATATCGTATTGGACATTTGCTCGGGGTCGGTTCACGTGGTGGACGAGGTGGCTTACGACATCATCGGGATGTTTGAAGCCCACACGCGCGAGGAGATCCTTGCCGAAATGAAAGAGAAATACGTGGGAAAGGACGAGATCACCGAGACGGACGTGGCGGAGTGCTATGAGCAGGTGGTGTCTCTGAAGGAGAGCGGCAAGCTCTTTACCCCCGATACCTTCAAGCCGATGGCGGGTGAATTGAAGCAAAAGACGAGCGGCGTGGTCAAGGCACTCTGCCTGCACGTGGCGCACACCTGTAATCTCAATTGCTCATATTGCTTCGCGAGTCAGGGCAAATACCACGGTGAGAGAGCCGTGATGAGCTTTGAGGTCGGCAAGCGCGCGCTCGATTTTCTGATCGAGCATTCGGGATCGCGCCACAACCTTGAGGTCGATTTCTTCGGCGGTGAGCCGCTGATGAATTTTGACGTGGTCAAGCAGCTGGTGGCATACGCAAGAGAGGTCGAGAAGGAGAAGGGCAAAAATTTCCGCTTCACCCTGACCACCAACGGTCTTGGCATCGACGATGACGTCATCGATTTTGCGAACCGTGAAATGAGCAACGTGGTGCTCAGCCTGGACGGTCGCAAGGAGATCCATGACCGCTACCGTGTGGACTACGCAGGCAAAGGAAGCTGGGAGCGCATCGTTCCCAAGTTCCAAAAGCTCGTAGAGGCACGCGGCGGAAAGAATTACTACATGCGCGGTACCTTCACCCACGCCAATCCCGACTTTTTAAATGACATTCAACAGATGCTGGATCTCGGTTTTACCGAGCTGAGCATGGAGCCCGTGGTCTGCGCGGCGGGGGATCCGTCGGAATTGACCGAGGAGGATCTGCCCGTGGTGCTGGAGCAATATGAGAAGCTGGCGGAGCTGATGATCAAGCGCCGCCGTGAGGGCAGACCCTTCACCTTCTATCACTATATGATCGATCTGACGGGAGGTCCCTGCATCTACAAGCGCATTTCGGGCTGCGGATCGGGAACCGAATACATGGCGGTCACACCTTGGGGCGATCTTTACCCCTGCCATCAGTTTGTGGGTGAGGAGGCATTCAAGCTGGGAGACATCTGGAACGGTGTGACCAACACCAAGGTACAAGAGGATTTTGCCGCCTGTAACGTCTACGCGCGTCCCGATTGCGCCGACTGCTGGGCAAAGCTCTATTGCTCGGGCGGATGCGCCGCCAATGCCTATCACGCAACGGGATCGGTCAGAGGTGTGTACGAATACGGATGTAAGCTCTTCCGCAAGAGAATGGAATGTGCCATCATGGTAGCCGCAACCGAGCTGCTTGGCGATGATGAATAAAGAGAAGAGCATGAGGACGCCGATCAGCGATTTTGTGCGGTCGTATATCGAACGCGACCCCTTGCGGATGCATATGCCGGGGCATAAGGGAGTTTCCTTGCTTGGGATGGAGGACGCTGACATCACCGAGATCACAGGTGCGGACAGCCTGTATGAGGCGAGCGGCATCATTCGGGAGAGCGAGGAGAACGCACGCGAGCTGTTCGGTTCTCTTGCGACCTTCTATTCTACCGAGGGCTCCTCGCAATGCATCCGCGCGATGCTTTATCTTGCATTGCTTGCCGCGAGACGGGATGGGAGAGAACCCCTGATCCTTGCCGCGCGGAACGTGCATAAGACCTTTGTCACCGCCGTGGGACTGTTGGACATCGAGGTTGAGTGGATCCGATCCTCTCCCGACACATCCTATCTTGCCTGCCGCGTTGACACGGACGCCCTCGAGGAGCAGATCCTTGCGACAAAGCCGGCCGCGGTCTACGTGACGTCTCCCGATTATCTTGGCAATACCCTTGATCTTGCAGTCATTGCCGCGATCTGTCATCGCCACGGTGTCCTGCTTTTGGTGGACAACGCGCATGGCGCATATCTGAAATTCTTACCGCAATCACAGCACCCCCTCGACCTCGGTGCCGATCTGATCTGTGATTCGGCGCACAAGACGCTCCCTGCACTGACGGGTGCGGCGTATCTGCATCTGGGGCAATCGGCTCCCAAATGGATGCGCGACGTCGCAAAGGACGCGCTTGCCCTGTTCGGCTCGACCAGCCCGTCCTATCTGATCCTGCAGTCACTTGACGCCGTGAACGCCTATCTTGCCGACGGATACAGGCAAAGGGTTGCGGCGTTTGCAAAAGAGGTTGCGACGCTGAAAGCAGAGTGTCTACACAGAGGCTACACCTTGGTCGGAGACGAGCCGATGAAGCTGACCCTCGAGCCCAAATCCTACGGCTATACAGGACAAGCCTTCGCGACAGAATTGGAGCGACGTGGCGTGATCTGTGAGTTTTCCGACCCCGATTTCACGGTGCTGATGCTGTCATGTGAGCAGGGAAGAGACGGACTTTCGCGCCTCTCTGAGGCACTGTGGGAGATCGAACCAAAAGAGTCCATCATGACCAAGCCCCCCGTTTATACCCCGATGCAGAGAGTCACT
>JAZOPW010000317.1:0-5081 GCA_045655785.1 Eubacteriales bacterium | reverse complement strand
GCAAAGCGCACCTATCAGCTTTGCCGCGAGGCAGGTGTCACGTTGACCGAGGTCGGTGCGACCTATCCCTATAAAAAGGATCCCGAGGACAGCAACATCCGAATTGCTCCAACATTCCCTTGTGAAGCCGATCTGCAAACGGCAATGAACATTCTGACACTTTGTGTACGCATTGCCGCGGTTGAAAAGGCTTTGGCAAACGCTTGAGTCTGAACAATCAAAAATCATTCTTGAAAAATTGAGAAAAAAGAAAAATACGATTGAAAACTTCAAAAAAATATGATATGATAAGAGGGGAATGACATGAAACGGTCGTTTCCCCCCTTTTTTGTCGGAGAGGAGTATTCCAATGACACAAGCACAAAGCAACCCGTATCCCAATAGTGATACCAATAAGCGATACTATACGTATGATTATTATCTGCGACACCGATTCGGCGGAAAATGCGCCAAGCTCCCCTTGGATATTGGGCTGACTTGCCCGAATATTGACGGCAGATGCGCCGTGGGCGGATGCATCTATTGCTCGGATCGCGGAAGCGGAGATTTTGCCCCCACGGCACGCCTGTCTGTTGCCGAACAGATTGCGGTGCAAAAGGAGCTTTTTTCGCGCAAGTGGGATACTTCACGTTGCATTGCCTATTTTCAGGCACATACCAACACCTATGCACCGTTGCAGTTTCTGCGAAAAAGCTTTGAGGAGGCGTTGGCACAGGAGGGAATTGCGGGCTTGAATATTGCCACGCGAGCCGACTGTCTGCCGCCCGACGTGGTGGAATATTTGGCAGAGCTTGCCGAGCGCACGGCTTTGACGGTAGAATTGGGATTGCAAACCTCCTGTGACAGAACAGCGGCGCGAATCAATCGCGGACACGGCTTTGCCGCTTTTTGTGAAGGATATGATCGACTTCGACGCGCAAGTGACCGCATTCAGATCGGTGTGCATCTCATCTTCGGATTGCCCGACGAGAACGATGCCACCATGATGCAGACGGTGCGTGATACTGCGGCTCTGCATCCCGATCTTGTCAAGATCCACCTGTTGCACGTTTTGCGCGGAACACCGTTGGCGGCTCTTTATGAGCGTGGTGACTATCTGCCGATGGAGAGAGAGAACTATATCCGCACGGTGGTCAATGCCTTGGAGCTTCTGCCACCCGATACTGTTATCGGAAGATTGACAGGGGATGGCAAGGCAGAGGATCTGCTGGCACCCTTGTGGAGCATGAAAAAAACAACCGTGATCAACGATATTGATAAGCTCCTCTATGAGAGAGACTCCTGGCAGGGAAAGTATTATCGGAAATGAATAAAAAAGAGGCGTCAACCGCGCTCTTGCGGCTGACGTCCTCTCTAAAAGTTAGAAGCGTGATGCTTTCAAATCATAAAAGAATAAAATGGTTCTTATTGCCATCAAGGATTCCTTCCTTTTTCAGCTTGCTGATCTCGGCGGAAAGTCCACTGCGGTCAACCTCCAGAAAGTCGGCAAGCTCTTGACGGTCAAAGGGAATATCAAAGCTGTTGGAGCCGACCTTTTTCGCTTGTATCATCAAATAGGTCAGCAGCTTTTCACGCGTCGATCGCTTGGACGTGATCTCGATGCGTTGATGGAACATGATGGTTTTGGAGGCAAGATCCTTCATCAAATTGTAGATCAGTTGTTGGTGAAATCCGCAATGGTTGGAGCAGGTGTGTAGAATGTGACTGCAATCGATCAGCATGATCTCGCATGGCTCATTCGCGATCACCGTCACGGGGATCGCTTGTGTCTCCGCACAGGCAAAGGCTTCGGCAAATACCTCGGAGGGACCGATTTCCGACAACAGATTTCGGTTTCCGAAATAATCGATCTGTATAATATGTGCCGACCCCGATAGAATGATCCCGATATATTTTGCGGGAGAGCCCTCTGCAAATATGGTATATTTTTTGTCAAACATCTCAATTTTAGCACCGAGACAGTGGAGCATCCTTTGCAGATCCTCATCCGCAACCTGATCAAACAAAGGGCATTTTTTTAAAATTTTTAAATAATTTTTCAAAATTTTCTCCTTTTTGTTGAAAATTCAACAGACTTTTCAGGAGTATTATACTATAATAATGGTGTAAAGTCAAGGAGATATCAACATGAAAATTGCTTTTTTTGATACAAAGCCCTATGATAAGCCTTCCTTCGATCGATTCGGAGCGGAAAACGGGGTAACATTTAAATATTTTGAAACAAAATTGAATGAGGATACCGTCGATCTTGCAAACGGCTTTGACGGCGTGTGTGTCTTTGTCAATGACACCGTAAATGAAAAGGTGATCGATCGCCTGTATGAAATGGGAATCAAGGTCATTGCTTTGCGTTGCGCGGGGTATAATAACGTTGACGTCAAGCACGCATTCAAGCGAATCCATGTGCTTCGCGTTCCCGCTTACTCGCCGTATGCCGTTGCCGAGCATGCCATTGCAATGCTTCTGACCTCGATCAGAAGAATCCACAAGGCATACATTCGGACGCGCGATTTCAATTTCAGCCTTGCGGGAATGACGGGATTTGATCTTCACGGGAAGACAGTTGGTGTGATCGGCACGGGACGGATCGGACGCGTGTTCATTGATATCTGTCGCGGATTCGGAATGAAGATCCTAGCGTACGATAAATTTCCTGCCGAGGGCCTGGATAACGGTGATACGGTTCGGTATGTGGAATTGGATGAGCTCTTTGCAAAAAGTGACATCATTTCCTTGCACTGCCCACTGACCGAGGATACCTATCACATCATAGATCGGGATGCCCTGGAGCGGTGCCGGCGCGGCGTTGTCCTGATCAACACCTCCAGAGGTGCGTTGGTGGATGCGGAAGCATTGCTTGGCGGCATCAAGTCCCGTAAGGTTGGCGCGGCATGCCTTGATGTGTACGAAGAGGAATCGGATTTCTTTTTTGAGGATTTTTCGGGGCATATTCTTGAGGATGACACGCTTGCGCGCCTGATCTCGATGCCGAACGTGATCGTGACCTCGCATCAGGCATTTTTGACCGAGGAGGCACTTTCCAATATTGCCGAAACAACGGTGAAAAACATTGTGGAATTTTTTGAGCATGACCGCTGTCCCAATGAAATCTGCTACCGTTGCGGGATCACCGAGGACTGCAAAAAGGAAAAATGCTTTTGAATGAGTTCATTATAAAATTTATATATTAAAGGAGATTTTAAACATGTTAAACGCAAAGGTACACGAGTTGTTGAACGCACAGATCAACAAGGAATTTTATTCGGCATACCTGTATTTGGATTTCTCGAATTATTTTAAAGCGCAGGGGCTTGACGGCTTTGCCAATTGGTATATGGTGCAGGCGCAGGAGGAAAGAGATCACGCGATCCTGTTTTATACTTATCTGCAAAATGAAAATATGCCCGTGACGCTTGAAGCGATCGCGAAGCCGGATAAGGAATTGAAATGTCACATGGATGTGTTGCAGGCGGGACTTGAGCATGAGAGATATGTGACCTCTCTGATCAATGATATCTACGGCGCTGCCTATGATGTCAGAGATTTCCGTACCATGCAATTTTTGGATTGGTTTGTAAAGGAGCAGGGCGAGGAAGAGACGAATGCTACAGATCTAATTTCCAAGATGGAGCTGTTCGGATCGGATCCCAAAAGCCTGTATATGCTCAATCAAGAGCTGGCAGCAAGAGTTTACACGGCTCCGTCCTTGGTGCTGTAAAAAAGAAAAGGAGAATCAGAACATGAAAAAATATGTTTGCGACGTATGCGGTTGGGAATACGATGAGGCTGTGGGGGATCCCGATAACGGAATCGCACCCGGCACGAAGTTTGAGGAGCTTCCCGAGGATTTTGCCTGCCCCCTTTGCGGAGTAGGGAAGGAAAGCTTCAGTACAGCCGAATGATCTGACCGTTCCCACAGTCTCCGTATATTTCGGTTGACTGTGGGGATTTTATAAAAAGGAGAGGAGAAGACTATGGAGCTTGTATTACTTACCGCTCTCGGTGTTGGCGGTGCCACCGCTATCGGAGCGATTATTGGATTTCTTTTTAAAAAGATTTCACATACCTTTTCGGATATCGTGCTTTCCTTTGCCGCAGGGGTCATGCTGGCGGCGGCAGTATTGGGATTGATCTTGCCGTCCTTGGAATATGGAGGAAAATTCGGAATCCTGATCACTGTTGCGGGGATCTTTGCGGGCGCGGTATGCTTGAACCTGATAGACAAGCTGGTACCGCATCTTCATAAGCTGGTAGGAAGTGACGTTGAATCACATCAGAACGCCAATCTGAGTCGGGTGCTTCTTTTTGTAACCGCCATTGCGATCCATAATCTGCCCGAGGGAATTGCGGCAGGCGTTGGCTTTGGCTCCGGTGATACCTCACAGGCACTCATCATTGCGGGCGGTATCGCACTGCAGAACATCCCTGAGGGAATGGTCATCATCGGACCCATGATCGCGGCAGGTGTAACACCCCAAAAAACACTTGGGTTGGCAATGCTCACAGGTCTTGTAGAGGTCGTGGGGACGTTGATCGGCTATTTTGCAGTCAGCATTGCTTCTGCAATTCTGCCGTTCGCGCTTGCTTTTGCGGGCGGAACGATGCTTTATGTCATCAGCGATGAAATGATACCCGAAACACACGCACACGGGCACGAGCGCGGCGCGACATATTCCTTGTTGGTCGGCTTTTGCCTGATGCTTGTGACCGATATTTTGTTGGGATAACAAATTCAATAAATTCAATAAAGATAAAATAAAAAATAAAGATAAAATAAAAGGAGTTTTCAATGGCAAACGTATGTGTAATTACCGGCGGCGGTAGTGGAATGGGATTGGAAGCCGCAAAATTTATGTCTCGGGATAAAATCATTGTTCTTTCCGGCAGAACCTTGAAAAAACTGGAAAAGGCAGTGGACGAGCTCAAGACACTTGGCTTTGTTGCCTATGCCAAGACCTGCGACACCTCCGATCGCAACAGCGTAAAGGAGCTTGTAAGGTTTGCATCAGAGCTTGGCGAGGTCAAGAACGTCATTAATTCGGCAGGGCTTTCTCCCGCCATGTCAAACGGTGAGACCATTG
>JAZOPW010000316.1:0-2793 GCA_045655785.1 Eubacteriales bacterium | reverse complement strand
CTCTGCAAAATCTGCGTGCATCTAAATCGGACACACGTCACAGAAAAAAGCACTTGCAATCGCAAGTGCTTTTTTCAATGAAGCGCACCTGCGGTGCATGAAGAATGAAGCAGGGCTTCGCCCTATGAAGCGAGCCTTCGGCTCAGGTCGAAGTTAGTGTGCGCTTCGCTTCACGGCGCAACGCGCCGCTTCATAGAAGCCGTAAGGCTTCTGCTTCATATTCGCCATCGGCGAATGCTTCATTCAAAACTTCCTCCTCGTGTCTTGAAAAACACCGCAAACTGTGATATAATAAAACCAGAAAGGCGGTGATGATATGAAGAAAATATTTATTTCTTTGCTTTTGCTTATCTCAACTCTTATGCTCTCATCCTGTCAGGTGAATTGGTTTGGTAGCCCCTACACAAACATCCCCAAAATGTTACCAGCCGCCCCAAAATAATTGATTGACATCTTCTTTATTGAATGATATAATAGTATTGAATCATAATACACTATCATATGAATACAGCGTATGGGACAGAAAGGAAACGTTTAAATGAAATTACCAAAAATGAAATTCACAGCTGCGGGAGATATGCTGATTCAACGGCTGATTTCCACGGAATATGAGGGATTTGAAAAGGTCAGCAGCTATATTCGCAAGGGCGATGCGCGCTTTTTTAATTTTGAGTCTATTATTTACCGTGAAGGCATCTGGGGAAATCAGTTTAACGGAGGTTCGTTTCACAATTCTGATATCAGAACCCTGCGGATCATTGAAAAATACGGTTTTAATATGACCTCATTTGCGAACAATCACACATTTGATTGGGGATACGGCGGTCTTATTTCTACGTTGGATGCTTTGAAGGAAACAAATCTTGTCCATGCCGGTGTTGGTATGAATCTTGATGAGGCAGCAGCACCTGCTTATCTGGAGACACCAACGGGCAGAATTGCGCTGATCTCTATGACGTCAACGTTCGTTAATCCTGCCGCAATGGCAGGTAGGCAGTCCCGTCGTACACCGGGACGTCCAGGTGTTAACGCACTCAGAACAAAAAAATATATCGAGGTCACGAAGGAGCAATTAGATGTCCTTAGTGAAATTGCCGGAACAAGTGGTATCAATGCAGGGCGCGTTATTTCACGTGCGGAAGGATATCTCCCCTTGCAGGAGGATGAAACGACGGTCGATCTTGGCGGCACGGTGGAGTTCCGTTTGGGAGAGCGCACGAAATATCACGCCGATTTGGACGAAAAGGATATGGAGCGTCTTTCCCGTGCGATCTATGAAGCAAAGGCGCAGGCAGACTATATTTTGGTCAGTATTCACGGTCACGAGGTGTCAGGCACATCAAAGGAAACGCCCGCTGAATTTTTGGTGGAATTTGCACATAGGTGCATCGATCTCGGTGCGCATGCGGTGATCGGGCACGGACCGCATCTGCTTCGTCCGCTTGAGATATACAAAAAACGTCCGATTTTCTACTCTTTGGGGGATTTCATGCTTCATAACGAAAGCGTGACCTTTGCGCCGGAAGACATGTATGAAAAATACGGATTGACATCAGATGACCCCTTGTGTGATATTTACCGCAAGCGCTCGAGAAATTACACGGTTGGGTTGCTAACGGATCAGCGTATGATGGAGTCGGTGATTCCTTATTTTGAAATGGAGGACGGAGAGCTGACGCATCTGGAGTTGTTTCCCATTGAGTTAGGATACGGAGAGCCACGTTATCGTCTTGGAAACCCTAAGTTCTGCCCCGACCGCGGCATTATCGAGCGCTATGCCGAGATGTCGCTGCCATACGGAACAGAAATCAACATCAACGATGAGGGCATTGGCATTGTAACGTTGTGATAGTTGTTATTCAAAAATCACTACTTGAAAATGCTCCGAAAAACTAAAACCCTCGGTTTTGACTTTTGAGAGCGACATCTCTTTTGTTTGGAAATGAAGCGCACCTGCGGTGCATGAAAAATGAAGTCGCAACTTCGTTGCTATGAAGCGAGCCTTCGGCTCACAAAGAAGTTAGTGTGCGCTTCGCTTCATGGCGGTAACACCGCCGCTTCATAGAAGCCGCAAGGCTTCTGCTTCATGTTTGCGAAGCAAACGCTTCATTTTTCTCTTGCAATCCTCCCCAAAGTATGCTATAATAAAACTGGAAAGGCAGTGCTATAATGAAAAAAGTATTAATTTCTTTATTTTTACTTATCTCAACTCTTATGCTCTCATCCTGTCAGGTGAATTGGTTCGGTAGTCATTTCGATGTACCATGGTATTTTATAGCTATTCCGGTATTTATCCTGTTTGTCATCTTGTACGTCATTATAATATCAAAAACATACGTTTGTCCAAAATGTAAAACTGAATTCAAGCCTAAATGGTATCAGATATATATTACGATCCATTTTAACGATTCTCGCATCGCAAAATGTCCGAATTGCGGGAGAAAAGGATTTTGCAAAACAAAAGATTAATGGCATCTTTTTTGTCAACACATCTCAAAAAAAGGGGCTGTCGCATTTAGGGATAACCGAATAAAAACGAGTGGAGACATTGTAAACGGTGCCTCCACTTTTGCTTTGCGATTATTTCATTGATTTTGAGGTTGAAAACCTACGGTTTTCTCCATTTAAATTAGGTTTTTTTCTATCTTCGCTCTCTCCCTCTCAACGTATGTGTATACGTCTTCGGGTCGAGAACGACGATTTCTCCTCTAAATCCGCTCGCCCCTGGGCTGTCGCATTTAGGCATAACCGAATAAAAACGAGTGGAGATGTTGTAAAATAAGCATCTCCACT
>JAZOPW010000315.1:0-2838 GCA_045655785.1 Eubacteriales bacterium | reverse complement strand
GATCATAGTGACCAATCTTTGTTAGCACTTGTGTCATATTGCTTTACCTAAAGTTGAGCATTTTAGAATCTTCAAACAGATTCTAAAATGCCACATAGCGACCAATCTTTGTTAGCGCTTGTGTCACCTAAAGTTGAGCATTTTAGAATCTTCAAACAGATTCTAAAATGCCACATAGCGACCAATCTTTGTTAGCACTCGTTTTACGGTCGCGTTGTTCGCGTTGGCACCACAAAACGCTCCATGAGAAAACACAAACCAAGGTTAAGTATTGAAAATTTTGTCCTCAAAAGTGCCAACACCACATGAAAGAAGCCCAAAAAATTTGTTTCAAAACAAAAAGGAGTTTTAATGTGAAAAAACGCGAGATTCCATCTCCTCAAAAATCGGTCAGCCCCGAGACCTCCAAGCTGTTGGTCTATTTGCTGTTGAACTCGGCAATTCTGATCTGTCTCTACTTCTTCATTTCCGAAAAGCTGCAATTCCCCTATATTTCATACATATACCTTGCGGTCGGAGCGGTTTTAGGTCTATATTACGTGATCTACAATCGCGGCTTCGTTGCAAAAAACGCCACCGTCGATATGCTCCCCGACACCATGACCCCTCTTGAAAAACAGAAGTTTTTGGATGACGGAAAGCAGCGCCTGCACAAATCACGCTGGATGCTGACGGTCCTGGTTCCCATCATCCTCACATTTATGGCGGACATGATCTATCTGTTCCTGATCCCCATGATTACGGAGATCTTTTCATGAACGGCATCCGTATTGTTTCGCTCTATTCGGGCTCTACGGGGAATTCTTTTCTGATCGTCTCCCCCAACGGCGCGATTCTCATTGATGCGGGTAAAAATGCAAAACGGCTGTGCATGGCATTGAATGACGCAGGCGTTTCTCCCGACGAGATACAAGCCATTCTGGTCACACATGAACACAGCGATCACGTCAGCGCACTCCCCGTATTTCTCAAAAAGCACCCGATTCCCGTGCATATTCTTGCGGCATCAGCATACAAATTGGCAAACGACCCCTCGGTCGCGCCCTGTCTGTGCCTGCATCCGCCGCTGTTTGCAGAGGAGATCTGCGGCATGCGGATCACGTCCTTTCCCACACCGCACGACAGCCACGGCTCGACAGGATACCGCATCGAGATCCCCTGTGGTGACGGCACCTCTTTCCGCATCGGGTACGCCACCGACATCGGTCACGTTTCGGGGGAAGTGGAAAAAGGACTGATCGGCTGTGACGCGGTCATTTTGGAAAGCAACCACGATCCCGAAATGCTCCTGACGGGTCCCTATCCTTACGATCTGAAGCAACGCATTCTTTCGCGCCGCGGGCATCTTTCCAATTCCGACAGTGCCGCACTCGCCGCCCGTCTTTCCACAACGGGAACAAAAGCCTTGATGCTGGCACATCTGAGTCAGGAAAACAACACCCCCGACCTCGCATTTGGAGAATGCGTTGGCGCAATTGCTTGCGACGGAGTGCGCATTTGCATCGCACATCCCGATCAAATCACGGAGGTTCCGCTATGATCCACGTTACCGTTATTACCGTAGGCAACCTGAAGGAAGCCTATTGGAGAGAGGCACTTGCCGAATACGAAAAAAGGCTGCAAGCCTTTTGTAAGCCCACGATCCTGCAATTGAAGGAGGCGAGGCTATCGGACGATCCGTCGGAAAGCGAGATCCGCGCGGCACTTGCGGACGAAGGGACTCGCATTCTGGATGCCATGCCGCCGCGCTCCTATCGCATCGCGCTTTGTGTTGAGGGCAAGCAGTTTTCATCCGAGACACTTGCGAAAAAGCTCGACACGGTATTTTCAGAGCATACGTCACTGTGTCTTGTCATCGGATCCTCCCACGGTCTTGCCGAGGAGGTCAAAGCCGCCTGCCAGCTTCGTCTGTCGGTCTCCGATTTGACCTTTCCGCATCAGCTGATGCGCGTGCTTCTCCTGGAGGTTCTTTACCGTTCCTTTTCGATTCTGAAAGGCACAAAATATCACAAATAAACGAAAAACAGAGGTGAGACCAATGCAAAACTGCATTTGGTAATCACCTCTGTATTTTTCTTTGTCGAAACGGCATTATCGCTCGCTCAACACCTCGGAAATATTGTTTTGGAGTCGCTCCGCGTCTCCGTCATCCAAAAGATCGTTCATCTCCAGCTTTTGTTTGGCTTCCATTTCGGGACGGTACGCAAGGATCACGCCAAGCGTAAGACCGACAAGTCCCGCTGCCGCGGCAACTGCACAAGCGGCAGTTCCCTTCTTCTTTTGCAGAACTGTGCTGACGAGCAACGCACCCGATGCCACCGTAAGCGCGGCACCTGCCACTTTATAAAATGTTCGATTTGTCATACGGTCTCCTTTTCTGTAGGATAGAATCATTGCTTTGTAGATGTCATCTTCAAATAAGCATTGATGAACCCATCAATATCGCCGTCCATAACAGCCTGAATATTTCCGGTTTCGTAGCCCGTACGGGTGTCCTTTGCCAGAGTATAAGGCATGAACACGTAGGAACGGATCTGTGCGCCCCACTCGATATTGGTCTTGTTTCCCTGAATATCCTCGATGGTCTCCAAACGCTCCTGCAGCTTGATCTCCATCAGCCTGGATTTCAGCATACGCATCGCGGTTTCCTTATTCTGAAGCTGGGAACGCTCGGTCTGGCATCCCACCACGATACCCGTAGGCTTGTGCACGATACGGATAGCCGAGTCGGTCTTGTTGATGTGCTGACCGCCCGCGCCGCTGGAACGGTGGGCTGTGATCTCCAGATCCTCTTCTCTCAAAACTACTGCGTCCACGTCCTCAAATTCGGGCATGACC
>JAZOPW010000314.1:0-7057 GCA_045655785.1 Eubacteriales bacterium | reverse complement strand
GGAAAATTCAGTTATCCTCACAGCCGTCCTCCTCCTCTCCCGAGAGAACACCCTCTAAAAAGTAGACCACGTCGGTACTGATTCCTTTTGCAACCGCGATGATGTCCTCGCGTGTGACGGTCTCGTAAAGCGCGCGGCACTCCTCAAGAGAAGCGGCACGTCCCACCAGCATACGGCTGAAATAAAAGTTTTCCAGCGATCCGGGGCTGTCCTCGATCTGCCGTGCGGCATTGAGCATCGAGCGCTTTGCCGCCTCCAATTCGTCATCGCTGAAGTCTCCCTTTGCAATGGCGTCGATCTGTGCAAGGATCTCCCCCTCGGCAGCCTCACGGTTCTCGCGGTCAAGCCCACAATGGATCATGACGGTTCCCTTATAGGGATTGTAATAGGACGAGCAGAAATAGCAAAGCGAGAGCTTCTCGCGTACGTTCATAAAGAGCTTGGAAACGGGGGACGCCCCCAACAGCTCGTTGAAAATACTGCAAATATAATAATTGTCGTCAAGCACCGAGATGCCCGTACGCAGTCCGATGACAAGCTGACTCTGGGAAACCGAGAGCGGCTCGTTGACCCGAAGCACCTCGTCGGCGCGACGCAGGATCATGGGGCGGTGGCTCGGCATCGGCGCATTTGCCGAAAAGAATGAAGTAAACGCATCCGAGAGTGCGCGGCAAAGGGCTTCTGGCGCGGCATTTCCCACGTAGAAGCAGCTTGGCGTGATCTCGGTGATCAGCTCCCTCCAATATGCGGTCAGATCGGTTGCACTTACCGCCATGATCTCATCGATCGCGTCAAGCGAGGAGACTCCGCACGGCTCGTTTCGGTAGAGCAGATTCCGACAGCGCTCCGAGGCATATCCGCGCGGATTGTTTTTGAGAGAGCGGATACTGTCGCACAGATTTTTCTTTTCACTCTCAACGTAACGTGCATTCAGCAAGCCGTTTTCGTCCAACAGGGGATAAAACAGGATCTGCTTCATCACGTCCAGCACATCTTCTGTCAGATCCTCACCCTCGGGCAGACAGTCGCTGTTCAGAATATCTGCCGTAAAGCCGACGATCTTGCGGTCGCCTCGGTAGAAATTGCGGATCGAGAATTCGGTGCCGTACAGGTAGTCGAGCTTTGCGTTTAGCTCCGCCAAGGAGTGATATTTTTCGGTTCCTCTTCGCAGTACCGAAAGCAAGAGGGAGGTCTTCCATGCCCCCGTACGCTCGATCGGCAGGACGAAGGAGACCGACAGCAAGCCGGATTTGAATTTGTCGGTGGGGTAAACCGACAGACTTCCTCCGCATGCAGGCTCATATGTTTTTGGAATCATGTGTTTTTATCCATTCCTTCAACTAATATCGTCATTATCTATATCATACAACAAAAATGCTCTTTTTTCAATGGGGTACACGAATATTTCTCATATTCATGACCTATTCATATTAGCAGAAGCTCCAAGGCTCGCATTGCGGCGGCTTTGCGGACCTCGGCACGGGTCGCGCCCTCTGGAGCGCAAAAACGCTCACTGTACGTTCCCTTTGACGTACTAATCCCGATGTAAACCGTGCCGACGGGATCCTTTTCGTTTCCGCCACCGGGACCTGCGTAGCCCGTGGTCGAGACGCCGACGCTGCTTCCGAGTCGCTTGCGAGCCCCCTCTGCCATTGTCTCGGCACAGGCGTGACTGACCTCGCTCTCTTTCGCAATGATCGCAGGATCAACGCCGAGGATGCCGATCTTCACCTCATTTGTGTAGGTCACAAAGCCCCCATACAGCACAGCGGAGCTGCCCGGAATGTCGGTGACAAGCTTTGCGATCAGTCCACCCGTACAGGATTCTGCGGTTGCCAGAGTAAGTCCCTTTGACTGATATGTCTTGATCAGCTGCTTTGCGAGCTGTGAAGCTGTTTTCATTTCAAAATACCTCTTTTCCGGAATCAAAAGCAGGATGCTGCAACTCATTTTGCGACACCCTGCAGTAAAAATCACTTTTGATTTGTAATATGAACGTCGAGCTGATTGAATGGGATCTCGATTCCTTCCTCTTCAAGCCGATTGTAAATCGCCTCCAAAAGATCAAAATGCAGGGTCCAGTAATCGGAAGCCTTCGTCCATACGCGCAAGGTGAAGTCGATCGAGCTTTCACTCTGTCGGGTCAAGCGAGCAAAGGGCGCGGGCGCGGTCATTGTAAGCGAATGTCTGTCCGCTTCTTCCAGCAGAATAGACTTCACCCGTTCCACATCGGTACCGTAAGCAACGTGAAATACCAGATCGACACGGCGCGTATCCTTGACCGAATAGTTCACAATGCTGTCTCCCATCACCGTGCCGTTTGGAATGGTGATCACCCGATGGTCTCCCGTGGTCAAAACGGTGTAGAAGATCCCGATGTCGGTTACAGAGCCCGTGTGTCCCGCCGCATCGACGAAGTCGCCCACACGGAAGGGACGCAGGATCAGGATCATGATGCCGCCCGCAATATTGCTCAGCGCCCCCTGAAGCGCAAGACCGATGGCAACCCCTGCCGAGGCGATCACCGTGATGACCGACGCGGTGGGAATGCCAAGAATGCCGATGACGATGACGGAAAGGATCACATACAGCGCAGCACTCAAAAAATGAGACAGAACCGTGATCACGGTTCGATCGGTCCTCTGTGTGAAGCGACTCAGAGAGAGAAGCCTGACCGTCCGTTTGATCAGGAAGCTACCAACGGTCAGAACGAGAATTGCCGCGATCAGCTGCAATCCGAATTCGGTTGCCCAAGTAAGCAAGGGTGCAAGAAAATCTTGCATACGACTCCTTTTCAATTTCAGTAGTATTATAACATGTTTTTTGAAAAAAGTAAACCGATTTACCTTTTCAATTTCTATTGTTTACATTTTTTTAACAGAGTATGCAGACATCAAAATGCGAGAAACCTATTGACAAATCATGGAATATCTGCTATAATCGTTTGGTACAAAACGATTTTGTAAAAAACATTCTCGAAAAAAGAAAGGAGAAACCGAGTTGATACAGGAAAACGCGATTTTGGAAGAACCGCTTCTGACGCCAAGCACCGATAGCTTCGCACAAGACACGCAGGATGTCCCACATGCCGATCCCGACCGTGCATATTGGGCATTCAATCAGCTGGTGGATGTAAGCAAGTATTTCCGTGCATACTGCTATCGATCGGTGGTTGATCTCGGCTTTTCGCGCAATGAGATCGACGTTTTGATGTCCCTGACCGAGCATCCCGAAAAGAACACCGTAAAGGGAATCAGCGAAACCGTACACATTTCCAAGGGGATGATCAGTCAGGCGGTCGAAAGCCTTCGCAAAAAGAAATTCGTAACCGTCAATCCCGATGAAAAGGACCGTCGGTCGGTGCTGATTTCTCTGAGTAACATGGCAACCCCAGTGCTGGATCGATTGAAGGAGGCTTCCGCAGCATTCGTGCAAAAAATCATCAGCGGAATCCCCTATGAGGAGCTTCAGCAGGTCTACAGCGTGGTAACCCGAGTCTATGCAAACAAGGAAAATATGAGATCCGTCAAGCCGCAAAGCGGCGAGAAAAAATTGATAGGAGGCGCCGCAAACGCGGCAGAGAATTATGACGAACCGTAAGAAAACCGAACGAAAATATACCAAGATTGAAAACATACAGCATTTTGCCGAAAAGCTCTCAGCCTTTGGCGACAGAACAGCGTACCGCTATTTTGACCGCCAGCACAACCTGCTTTCCATCACCTACCGCAACCTCTCGGCTCGCTTCAAGCAGCAGGCGGCAGGCTATGCGGCGGCAGGACTTGCGGGAAAGCGCATTGCCATCATCGGAGAGACCTCTGTGGAGTGGGTCACCTCTTACGTTGCCGCCATTGCGGCAGGCGGAATTGCCGTTCCCATGGATCGCGAGCTTGACGTGGAGCAGATGGAAGGCTTTTTCACCTTTGCCGAGGTGGATGCGGTCGTATATTCTCACTCCTTTAATGAGAAGTTCGCATCTCTTACCGATCATCATCCCACAGTAAAGATCCAAATTCCGATGGATCCCGAGAGAGGAACCTACGAAAACAATCCCCATATCATTTCCTATGCCAATCTGATGGATATGGGTGCCGACAATCTCAAGGCGGGATACCAATATCCCGAGGCAGGCGACCCCAACCGCATGACCGAAATGCTGTTCACCTCGGGTACCACGGGAACCAGCAAATGCGTGATGCTGAGCGAGAAAAACATTCTCGCTGCCGTCAATGCCGCGTGCGAGACGGTTGACTTTTCAGCCGATGACGCGATCGTTTCGGTTCTTCCCATTCACCATACCTACGAGCTCTGCATCATGCTGGCGGGTCTCAATTACGGCATGAATATCGCCATCAACGACAGCCTCAAGCGCGTATTGAAGAATTTTGCGCTCTTCAAGCCCACGGGCCTGGTTCTGGTTCCGCTGTTCGTCAGCACCATGAACAAGCGTATTTGGGAGGAGGCAAAGAAGGGTGGTAAGGATAAAGCACTCAAGATCCTGACCCGTGTTTCTCGTGTGATGCGCGGAGTCAATCTGGACGCCCGTAAGGCCTTTTTCAGCCAGGTCACAAATGCCTTTGGCGGCAGACTGAACAAGATCGTTTGCGGCGGCGCACCGCTCAATCCCGAGCTGGTTGATACCTTTGCGGAATTCGGCATCGATATTTTCGAGGGCTACGGCATTACCGAATGCGCACCCCTGATCGCGGTCAGCCCATATTACGCACCCAAAAAATGCTCGGTCGGTCCTGCCGTTCCTTGCTGTGAGGTTCGTATTGACGACGACCACGTCAATGAGAAGGGCTTCCGCGAGGGCGAGATCCAGGTCAAGGGCGACAACGTGATGCTCGGATACTACAAAAATCCCGAGGAGACCGCCAAGGTGTTCACCGAGGACGGCTGGTTCTGCACAGGCGACGTCGGCTATATGGACAATGACGGCTATATCTTCATTACGGGACGCAAGAAATACGTGATCATTGCCGACAACGGCAAGAACGTATTCCCTGAGGAGATCGAGGAGTATTTGGCAACGATCGAAACGATTGCCGAGAGCGTGGTGATCGAGCGCAAGAGCCCCGAGGACGGAAGCGTGGTGCTGACGGCGATCGTCTACCCGCAGCTTGATAAATTTGAGGATTCCGGAGATCATGAGAAGATCGAAGAGACGATCCGTTCGCAGATCAAAAAGCTCAATCGCAAGCTGGTCAGCTACAAGCAGATCCGCGACGTGGAATTCCGCTATGAGCCCTTTGAGAAGACCACCTCGAAAAAGATCAAGCGTCATACCGTAAAATAAAATCAGCACAAGTAAAAAAGAAAAGCGATCAAAGCAAGAAAAAAGGGGCTGCGTCATTGGCGCAGCCCCTGCTCAAAAAAGCCGACGGTAGGCTTTTTTGAAGCGCGGAATTTGCGGTTTTCGGCTGCAAAACAGTCGAAAATTGCGGCATTTAGCCGCAAAGCAAAAACGTCGGGGGTGAGTACCAAATGCATTTTTGCATTTGACTCACCCCCTTTTGTGCTTGCTTATAACGTGTTTTTAAACGTGCTTGTTTGGTCAAGCTTGCGTCAATCAAAGGTCACGGTCTTTGCGTAGGAAACGAGGGTATCCTTTTTCTCGTCGAAATCCGATGATTTTGTGGCGAATTGGAGCAACCAAAAGGCATCGTCTGCCTTGTAAACCACGGCGAGATAGGTGTACGACGTGCCGCTTGCATCATTTTCAAAGGTGAAGCAGGTCAAGCCGTTTTCCTCCTTGGGTTCAACGTCCAGGCTGTTTGCGGAAACGACAAGCTCCGCGTATTCGGTAAGCGTGGTGTCGGCGTTGAGTTTGTCCCCAAAGACCTCCTTCAGGGCAAAAATGGCGATCTTTGAAGAGTCGAATGCTACCGTAAAGCCTTCCTGTTTGGTCTTGTGGAAGCGATTGGTCAGTGTAATGCTCATGCCTTCGACGGTGAAGGTTTTTTCTTTTTCCTCCAATATACCGCAGCTGCAAAGCAAGAGGGAAAGAGCGAGGGTAATCAACAGGATGGCTTTCGAGAGTCTTTTCATTTTAATCTCCTAAAGTATTTCATAAAGATATTATAATATATTTTTACAGAATGTCAATAGATTTTTTCAAAAAATACAAAAAAATGACTTTCAAAATTCCAAAACGAAATCAAAAACGATCCTGTGAAAGGTCTTGACAGTCGGGGAAAAAAGTGCTATAATGTAAAAGATGTAAAAGATAGGAGTGATCGAACATGAACAATTCTGAAAAAACAATGGAAAAAATCGTTGCGCTGTGTAAAACACGCGGATTTATTTTCCCCGGCTCCGAGATCTACGGCGGACTTGCCAACTCTTGGGACTACGGTCCCCTTGGCGTGGAATTCAAGAACAATGTCAAGCGCGCTTGGTGGAAGAAGTTTGTACAGGAAAGCCGTTATAACGTCGGTCTTGACAGTGCCATCATTATGAACCCCGAGACCTGGGTCGCATCGGGTCACGTTGGCGGATTTTCCGACCCGTTGATGGATTGCAAAACCTGTAAGATGCGTCATCGCGCGGACAAGTTGATTGAGGATTACGCCTTCCAGAACGGCTTGAACGATAATCCCGCCAGCTGGACCTTTGAGCAAATGGCGGACTACATCAAGGAAAAGGGCATCGTTTGTCCGCAGTGCGGCGGCACCGATTTTGCCGATATCAAAAAGTTCAACCTGATGTTCAAGACCTTTATCGGTGTTACCGAGGACAACACCAACACGGTGTATCTGCGCCCCGAGACCGCACAGGGTATTTTTGTCAACTTCTCCAACGCACAGCGTACCACGCGTAAAAAGCTGCCCTTTGGTGTGGCACAGATCGGTAAATCCTTCCGTAACGAGATCACACCCGGTAACTTCGTGTTCCGTACCCGTGAGTTCGAGCAGATGGAGCTGGAATTCTTCTGCAAGCCCGGTACCGACCTTGAGTGGTTCGCATATTGGAAGGACTATTGCCACAAGTTCCTGTTGAACCTTGGCATGCGCAACGAGAACCTGCGCCTGCGCGACCACGATTCCGAGGAGCT
>JAZOPW010000313.1:0-2711 GCA_045655785.1 Eubacteriales bacterium | reverse complement strand
CGGACACAGCAAGGGCGGAAACCTTGCCGTTTATGCCGCTGTAAAATGCAATGATTCGGTCAGAAAAAGGCTGACTCATGTATGGAGCAATGACGGTCCCGGCTTTCAAAAAGAGTTTTTGAATGATCCGAACTATATTTCCCTCCGCCCGATCATTTTATCGCTTGTTCCGCAGTCCTCTATCGTGGGAATGCTGTTGGAGCATGATGAAAATTATACCGTTGTAAAAAGCCGACAGATTGGACTGTTTCAGCATGACGGACTGTCATGGGAGGTCTTGGGCGGAGCATTTACTCGCTTGAAGGGTGTGACAGGGGAGAGCAAACGCTTTAACCGCACGTTAAATGAATGGATCCATAAAATGACGTCAGAACAACGTGAATTGTTTGTGGAATCGCTGTACCAGATCTTATCCTCCGACAATGCTGTGACCTTGACCGATCTGTTCAATAAAAACAAATGGCTTCAAAAAAGTGCAAATTTAGATCCGCATGTTCATAAGACTATTCAAAAGACGGTTTCGATTCTGTTGGAAATGAACACAAAAAGCTTTTTAAAGGATCTGCTCTTCAAAAAATCGAATTGAAGGCAAAAAGGATATCTTGCACCGATGGTGTCAAAGATATCCTTTTTGATTTTTATATGGAGAATTCTGTACGTTTGATGATATGATCCTGATATTCGGTATCAAGCTCGCAGAAATATCCACTCCATCCCCAAACGCGAACGATCAGGTTCGGATAGTTTTCCGGATGCTTTTGCGCGTCAAGAAGCGTGTCACGGTTGATCGAATTCAATTGCAACTGATGTCCGCACAGCTCAATAAAGGCGCGAACCAGCTGTGCTACCTTTTTCTCACCGTCCTCGTTGCGGAACACGGAGTCATGCAGCTCCATAGTCAAGGGACCGCCGTTGATGATCTTTTTCATATCGAATTTGGTAAAGGATTGGATCACCGCAAGGGGACCGTCCAGCTTTGTGGTAAGCGCAGGGGAAAAGCTACTTCCGTACGGTTGGTAGGCGTTGCGCCCGTCGGCTGTTGCAGGGCATTTTTGAGCGCTCCAAAGATATTCCATCGCACTTCCAGTACCTGCACGCCAAAAGCCACCGCGGTTGTTCGGCTTGCAGTTCAGATATCCCGAAAAATCTTCCATCAGCTTGTTTGCGATATTATCCACATAATCGTCGTTGTTGCCCATCTTCGGGCAATTCAAAAGCGTGTTTTGAAGCTCGGAATATCCTTCAAAATCCGCATTGAGAGCATCCAAAAGCTCGGATTTTTGGAGTTTATTTTCTTCAAAGATCAGCTTTTTGACTGCCGCAAGCGCATCGGCGGCATTGGAAATACCTGTGCCGTGACAGCCAAAGCAATTGTATTTTGCAGCATATTCGCTCATATCCATACCTCTTTCAAGACAACCGTCCACCAAAATAGAGAGCATTGGTTGCGGCGCACACCATGTTTTG
Organism: Eubacteriales bacterium; assembly: GCA_045655785.1. GTDB lineage: Bacteria > Bacillota > Clostridia > Oscillospirales > CAG-272 > UMGS1865. The sequence continues at coordinate 1,244 of JAZOPW010000313.1, read as the reverse complement.
TTAGCACTTTCAATCAATGCGTCACATTCTTTTTCGATCTCTTTTTTAACAAACTCCATCAGATCAGCAAAACGCTCTGCTTTCACTAAATATGTGTGGAGAGTACGGTTGATCACAAGAGGGAAGTTAAAGGTTCGGATGTTGGGCACATCGAAGGAGCAGTTGGGGATAATATACTCCCAGCAAGCTGCTACCGTGTAATTGAGCGCATCCTCATGATCATAGCCCAAGGCAACAAGTCCGGGAACTACGATGTCGTCGTTACAGTACTGCGGAAAACCAAGCCCTTTTTTGGTCAGCTTAGTTGCAAAGTCAAACATACTTTGCGGTGTCTTTTTGCCGCAACGCAGGTTGATTTTGGGGTCGATCAGATTCAATTCGATTGAGGCTTCCATGCAAATTCTTGACAGCTCGTTGAACATATCGTTTCCGTCCTTGTCAAAACCGCCAAGTACCATGCTCTGCCCGTTGTCTCCCTGTTGTACACCATGGTAGATATCGGTGTCAAAATTCAACGCGATAAAAAATAGTTCAAGTGTTTCAAATAGCTCCTCGGTCGTTTTTCCGTTTTGCAGATCGCGTTCAAAGTAAGGATACATATATTGGTCAAAGCGACCGATCGTCATGTGTGTGGCGTTCGAGCAGCGAAGAGAATAGGTAAGAATGATAAAAAACAAACATGCTTCATAAAAAGTTTGCGCTGGCTTTTGGGGAATGCGTGAAAGCGCATCTGCAAGCTGCGCACAGCTTTGCTTCTCCGCTTCTTTCCGATATTTTTCGGCATGAATCTCAATTGCTTTGATATGACGAAGTGCCGCTTTGTAAAAAGATGACTGCTTTTCATCTGCATACTTCAGCTTTTGGTTAATATCTGCTGTGAGTGCGTCAAAGCCTTGGGCAATCAGACGTGCGTAGTTTGGCGTGATATTTCCTTGTCCGCCTGCTCTTGCTTTTTTTCCTTTCCCATTAATAAAAAACGGAATTTTGCGTTGGGATCGATGGAATCCAAACCGATCGTTCGGATATAGGATCACCTGTTCATTTTTCAGCATTTCCTCAAAACTGACACAGGGAATTTCTATATCAAAAGAAGACAGACCGTTGATCAAAGTGCTGATATCTATGTTTCCGTCGGTACGCAGATTTCTGTACTCTCTTTGGTTTAAAATTTGCAAATAATCTTTTACAGCTTGCGTCATAATACTTTTACCTCAATTCCATATTTTTTAAAAATATCAAGATGT
>JAZOPW010000312.1:0-6701 GCA_045655785.1 Eubacteriales bacterium | reverse complement strand
TGCGCTTCTAGCTCAGCTGGATAGAGCAACTGCCTTCTAAGCAGTAGGTCAGGAGTTCGAGTCTCTTGAAGCGCGCCACAAAAATCCGTACACATCAGTGTGCGGATTTTTTATTTTCACTGATTCAGCGTGTAAGGACTTGAACCGTAATACGCCGGAAAAGCACATCCCCAAAAGCAAAAAATAATCGTGATAGTGATGGTGATTGATCTATGAATACATCAGAAAAAATTTTGAAAAATCCCATTGATGATGGCTGGTATGCTGATCCGGAGGCCCGCATTTACGAAGGAATGTATGTGATTTACGCCACCCGTTCCCTTCCTTTTGATGAGCAGAAAAATCAGGTCTGCTTTACCTCTGCCGATCTGGTCCATTGGGAACGGCACGATGACATCATTGATATGGATGGTTTTCCGTGGGCGACCCGGGCCATCTGGGCACCGACCATCATTGACAAGGACGGAAAGTATTATTATATTTTTGCTTCGGGCGATATTCACAGCGAGGAAACAAAGGGTGGCTTGGAGATCGCTGTTTCAGACTCGCCTGTCGGACCTTTTCGTGCTTTGATGGATAGCCCCCTTGTGAATGGCTTTCATCACGGGGCACAGCCCATTGATGCGCATCTTTTCAAGGATGATGACGGCACGATCTATCTTTTGTACGGCGGTTGGGGACACTGCAATATTGCAATCATGAACGAGGAAATGAATGGATTTGTTCCGTTTTCGGACGGTGAGATATTCAAGGAAATCACGCCTCCCGACTATGTGGAAGGACCATGTGTCTTTAAGCGCGGTGAGGAGTATTATTTTATGTGGTCCGCAGGTAATTGGAGTGCCGGAACTTATCACGTTAACGTTGCTCGCGCAAAATCGCTTTTCGAGGATTTCAGCAATTACAGAACCATTCTCCAAACTGGGGACTGTGAGTTTGCCAACGGTCCCGGTCATAACGGGTACTTCTATCTTCCTGAACAGGACAGATATCTGATGGTGTACCATCGTCACCACAACTCTATCCGCGCCGGTAATGCTCGTTTTATGTGCATAGACGATATGCCTTTTGATGAAAACGGAGATATTTTGCCGATCAAGATGACTCGGGAGTGGAAGATGACATTTTAAGGCGATTTTGATATCATGAGAAAAAGGAGGGACACTTATGAAACAAAATAAATCAAAGAAACAAAGAAAATTTGGCTTGTTTTCTTTGTTTGTTTCCTCTTTTCTTATAGTATTTGTAGGTTTTGTTATAATCTATGTTGGAGCGGTTACCATCAATTGTCTGTTTAATGGATTTGATGGCTTTGTATCTAATCTTTGTGACCTGCCGTACTTGTTATATCTCTTGCTTTCATTGATTCTTTCGATAGTGTTCATTTTAAGAATAAATCGGGCAACAAAAGCATAGTATTACATAATTTCGTACGGCATTCCCCTTATTATAGGGCGAGGGCTTACTCCCGCCGCAAAACTATGATAAAATAAAATTCAAATCATCAATATTATTTGTGAGGTACTTATGTATTATAAGATCGGACTTTCAACCCCTTGCGGACATATTACGGAAGAAAACTTGGCTTCCTTTCGCGCGGCAGGACTTTCTGTTATGGAAATTTCCGACGGTATGGAAGGATATGCTTGCTTTGATTATGATAACGCGCGTACACTTGCGGAAAAATACGACATAAAATTACATTCCATGCACTTACCCTTTATGCCTTTTACGGAAATAGACATTTCTGCACCCTCGCTTGCAGACAAAACTGTTGAATATTATCGCGGATTGATAGAAAAAGGCGCTTCGATTGGTATTAAAATTTTCGTATTACACCCAAGCGGGGAGCCGATCAAGGAAGAAAGAGGTGTTCGTATGGAAACCGCGAAAAAGAGCCTTGCGCGTCTTGCAGAAATTGCAAACGTAAACGGTGCGGTGATCGCGGTGGAAAATCTCCCCCGAACCTGTCTTGGAAAAAATTCAGCGGAAATCGCGGAGCTTCTTTCTGCTCATGAGGATTTGCGTGCTTGTTTTGATACCAATCACCTTCTTTCGGAACCGCTCGCAGATTTTATGAGAAATATTAACAACAAAATCATTACAACGCATATTTCTGACTACGATTTTGTAAACGAGCGCCATTGGTTGCCCGGCGAAGGCAAAATCGATTGGCAGGAGGTGCTTTCCATCCTTGCCGAGATAGGCTATCAAGGTCCTTGGGTGTATGAATTGTCTTTTGTATGTCCGAAAACAATTCTGCGTGATCGCTCGCTTTGCCATGCTGACCTTATGCTCAATGCCGAAGAGCTTTTCGGCGGTAAAAAACCAACGGTCATTTCCCAGCCCAAACCGAATCTGGGTTGGTGGGAATAACGGCATCTTTTTTTAGTTAAATTCGAGGATAAGGCGGTATTGATATCCATGAAAACAATAAAAGGTACCTGGTTTGAATTCAGACATCACAATAAGCCTGAGGGCAAGTATTGGAATCCCATCTGCCGCAGATTTACGGACGAGCAATGGCGCGCGAAGGTCAGAGAAATGTACCATATGGGTATGGAATACGTTGTTTTGATGTGTTCCTCTCTCGTTTACGAGAATGAAGCGGAGGCATATTTCGAAACCGATATTTTTCCTTTTCCCGAAGATATGGTTTGCAAGGATCCTATCGGGGTCTTGCTTGATGAATGTGATAAATGCGATATGAAGGTATTCGTTTCCTGCGGCTTCTACGGCGTATGGACTCACACCTATGAAAATATGACCTCTCCCGAGGTAACCGCGCGCGCCTTCAAGGCGATGGATGAGCTTTGTGCGCAGTACGGAAGCCATAAGAGCTTTTACGGCTGGTATTTTCCAGATGAAACCTGTATAAAAGGTCATTTTCTCGAAGAATTCATCACATACGTAAATGCTTACAGCGCACACGCGCACAAAATCGCGCCTCATACAAAGACCTTGATCGCTCCTTACGGGACGAACATTCTTGTTGCAGACGAGGAGTATGTGGAGCAGCTTAAGCAACTTGACGTGGATATCATCGCCTATCAGGATGAGATCGGTGTTCGCAAATCCACCCCCGATCAGACGGGCGCATACTATAAGGCTCTTCGTGCCGCACACGATGCGGCGGGTAGAAGCGCACTTTGGGCAGATATGGAGGTGTTTGAATTTGAAGCGGACGTATACCGTAGTGCTTTGATTCCGGCTTCTATGGATCGTGTGGAAAAGCAGCTTGAGGCGATCTCTCCTTACGTTGACGTTGTGCTTTGTTATCAATATCTCGGTATGTTTAACGAGCCGTCTACCATTGCATATTGCGGACATCCCGATTCCGTAAGATACTTTGAAGAATATCAAAAATTCAGAAAAAAGCACGAAATCGTTGAAAAAACATTGGAAAATTGAAAAAATCAGTAAAAAACGGAATGTCTATCTATTTTGAGTAAATTTCAATAAAAAGGACGAAGAATTGTTAAATTCTTCGTCCTTTTTCGTTGCGGAAGGAATACATGAAATCGTTCAAGGGGTGGGGCAAATGACGATGTTTATCCTTGGCCGACGAATTTTATTAGCGGAACGGGATCGTTTTTTTCTCTCCGGCGGCAAGATGAATGTGGCACATTTTTTTGCCTGCCAGCAGAATATCCGTATCCAATGTGCGATGTGCGTGTACGGTCACTTCTACCTGTTCGGGAATATTCCATGCGATATCGATCTTGCCCTCGGGAAAGACCATTCCGCGGACGGAACCGGCGTGCAGTTTTTTCGGTAGCGCAGGCAGGATAGACAAAGCATCCTTCTGTCTGCAGAATATCATTTCCTGGATGGCGTTGACGGTGCCGAAAACCGCATCCAGCTGGACGGGAGGATTACCCCAGGGGAGAGTGATCCCCATGCCGCGCCAATCATTCGCAATGGTGAAAAGAGAGTCCAGAAGCACGCTTTTTGCCATGATATCCAGACATTCTGCAGCTTTTTCTCCTTCACCAAAACGGGCGTAGATACCTGCCATATGTGTCAGAGACCAATTGGATTGGCTTCCGAGCTTACGGAGATCTACGGCTTTCCGGAATGCTTCAAACAGCGAGGGATCGTTTTGCGCCGTTACCTCCATGCCGGGAAAAACGGGATAAATATGAGAAAGGTGTCTGTGGGCGTAATTATCTTCCAGATTCGGATGCATCCATTCCTGTACGGCGCCCTCGCGATTGATAAAATACGGAGGAATCTTTTCAAGGAGCTCGCGGAAGGAAGGAGCTTCTTCGATATACAACCCTGTGATTTCGATGCCGTCAAGGAGGTTTGTGAGCAATTCCTTCATGATTGCAAAATCCATAGTGGCGTTCTGAACGGCAGGGCATCTGTGTCCGGTGGCAGATTGCGTGGGGAGATCAAAGAGATTTTTTGGGGTGTTTTCGGGGGAAACGGAAGGATACAGACGCGCGACTCCGTTTTCTATGACGGTGTATTCGCGCAAGAAGAGTGCCGCCTCATACATGAAAGGAAGGATTTCCTCCCTTAAAAGCTTTTCGTCTCCTGTGTAAACGTAATATTCCCAAAAATGACGGCAAAGCCACCCTGCGCAACCGATCCAGTTGCTGATTACCGCCACGGGAACGCAAAGACCGGCGGAATGGGGCGTGGTGTATGCGGAAATCCAGATTCCCTTCATTCCGAAAACCTGTCGGGCGCATTCGCGGAATTTATCGATTTTGTCAGTATAGTAGTGAAGCAGAGCGGGAATCGCATAGGAAAGTCCGCCTGCCATGGTATGCCAATAGGTCATTTCCACGTTTTCGTTGGCAACGTACTGACACCATTGCAGATGATCGTCACCGTGCCAAAGTCCGTAAAGCGGTACGGGATTGCCATCCTTGGCTGCGGCGGAGATAAATAAATATCTGCCGAATCGCCACAGACGTTCCAGCAGAGCGGGAGATGCCACGTCGTCGTATGCCTCCTCGAGCATACGCTCGTTGGAAACGGCAAATGCGGTGTCTTCTTCCAGCTCTATGGTTACGGCATCGTACAGAGGTGTGTGCAGGGCAGTATGCTTTTTCAGCAGGGAATTATAGGTTTCTCCGCAGAATTTGGGGATTTCTGCTGATGAACCATTGGAGGAGCATCGGATCAGGATCATATATTCCTGCCCTGTGACAACAAGCTTCTTTTCCGATACTTCGGAGGCAAATTCTCCTATAAACTGCAAATTTGCGGCTGATTTCCCGTTTTGTGCCGTTCGGATGATGCGATTTTTCGTGGTTTCCCATGAACCTGTTTCTTCAAACAAACGGAAATCATATGTGGTCGTGAACGGCTTTTCGGCACTCATGCGGATGACCGAAATATCGCTGTCGCGAGAGACGAACATATCTCTGCGGTACCGACATCCGTTCACCGTAAATTCGACAAAGGCTTCTCCCGTGCGCATATTTACGCCTCGTCGATAGTGGCGGAACATACCGTCGGGAGTGAATTTCAAATCCAGCCATCCCAATGGGTAGGGTGACTCGCAATACGCAAAATATCCTTTTTCGCGCAACGCGTGCAGGATGTTATCTTGATTTGCGGAAACATAATCCTCCCGATCAATGAAATCCCGCATTTTTTGAAAGGTTTCCGTGATATCCGGAACGGATCCACCGTCTCCCTTGCCATGCCAAAGGTCGTGACGGTTAAATTGAATGCTTTCATCGGCAATCGCACCCGGTACGAGTACACCTGTGAGACCGTTGCCAAGGGGAAGTGCCTCGCGCCATAGCTCACCGTGCCAGGAAGCGGGCTTGTGCATTGTATAAATATGTCTGTTCATGGATATACCTCACATATTAGATGGTTTTACGACTTTTTCTGTCGTACGCATCGTTTTCTTTTTCCCTCATTATAACATAATTTTCTACCGAAGGCAAGGATGCTCTTTTGCTTTTCTCCTTGCGATTCCCATGCATTTGTGTTATAATGAAAAATATTCTATTATAGCAAAGAGATCGGAGGATATCTGTTGGTATGAGTAAATATTTTAATATCGAAAAGGGCGTTGCTTTTCATTCAAGAAAAAATAGACGAGGAACGATAGATCATACTGCTTGACAAGAGTTGGTGCTTTTGTTAAAATTGTGATAGGTATAAAAAGAAGGAGAATGGTTTTATGCTATTTGAAAAAAGTGGACTTGAAAAATATGTCATTGGCAAGGGTTTGATCGAAGATGACGGTCATATCCATATCCCACTACATTATACGGTCTTGTTTGATCACGCGACATTTACGCTTACTAAAGGATTTAACGGAACACCGATCATGATATATGTCGTAAATACCGCTACCGAGCGCATCGGCACGCTTAGTGACGAGGGGATCGTTTTTGGAATGATTCAGCGAGGTTATGTTGTGATGGTCCTTGATTATCTTAGAAATGAAAAGGCATCCTCTCCAAAACTTGATAAGTCTGTGCAAGGTATTCGACAAAAGCTGATGAAGGGTGAGTTTTTTACTTTGATCGATGGCTTCGGTGATGGATATTATCCTGAGACGCTGGTGGTTCCTTCCGGATATGACGTTTCGCTTGGAAATGTATATTGGGAGTTTGATAAACATGGTGCTGACGGTACACTTGAAAAGATCGTTGAGATATGGAACAACGATTTCAGAGGCACAAATGAAGTCGGAGGCCAAGCGGTCTTAGGAAGACAACATT
>JAZOPW010000311.1:0-14172 GCA_045655785.1 Eubacteriales bacterium | reverse complement strand
CATCTTTGATGACCGAGGATACCAACTTCAAATTCGGTGTTTGGGAGAATGCTGACCATGAATATGTAACAAGCTACGGTTATTCGTGGACTTCCGGCAAGAATCCCGCCACCATCCCCTCCTTCAACAACGCTCGCCCTGTAATCGTTGGTATTCAGGATCGTCTTGTAAAGGGCGAAGGCGGTGCCGAGGATACGGTTGATGTTCGTTTTGTTGCTACAACCAAGCTTTCCAAGGATGACCTTGCCAATGCAAGCGCAGGCTTCGACTTTACTTACCATGCCAATGCTACCGAGCGGAGTGACGCAACCGGAATTTGTAAGCATGTGTATGCCTCGCTCAACAACGGCAATTCTGAACCTCTTCTTCCGTCGAACTATGGCGGCAGCTACTTCTTCTGCTTTACAATCACCAGACTGGATGTGAACCAAAGCTACAATTTTGACGTTACTTGCTGGACTCAGTTGGGTCTCGACCATGCCGTTATCGGTACTTATACGGTAAACGTAAACGTGATCATTGATGAAGCAGGAAAATGCAAATTTGAAGTATTGACCGCTTCCGCCGGCACTTCTGAGATCCGTGCTGAAGAAATTGACGTAAATTGGAATCTCGGTTACGTAGGCTCCTCTTCTAACTCGGGTTCAAAAAATGCCATCAATCCCTCCGGCGGGAAGTATTCCTATTCCGACGTGATTACGATCCCGAAGGCAGGAACCACCATTACCTTTGTTGATGACAACACCAACTCCAACGGCGACACGGGCTTTGCTTCTGCTTCGGCTTATGTCATTTCCTCTTGGAAAAAGAGCGGCGATGATTGGGTGATTGATCTCGATCGTGCGAATTATGCAGGATCGGGCAGTACTGTTTCTCAGGTTGTCGAGTCCTATATTGACGGTGTGGTAACCTATTCTTACACCACTACCTATGACAACGAGAACCTTCGTCTGTGCTACCGCTCGGGACAGCAAACGAACTTCACTCCCGCGAAATATCCCACGGTTTATGCGGAGAATTGGACCGAACAATCGAAACAGAATTATTACAATACCATTTTGGAATCTCTGACTATCAACGCGTTGGGTGACAGCTATTTTGCAGGACAGGGCATTGGAACAGATAACGTATGGCTTGGCTTGCTTGCAAAGAAATACGGAATGAACATGAACAATTACGGTATCGGCGGCTCTACGGTTTCCGATTATACCAACAATAACCCCATGTGCATCCGTTATACCCAAATGGCAGATAACAACCCGAACATTGTGCTGATCGAGGGCGGCAGAAATGACTTTAACAATCAAGTGCCGATCGGAACGGTGGAAAGCACCGATACCAAGACCTTTAGCGGCGCATTGAACGTAATTGTGGACGGAGTACAGAAAAAATATCCTTCCGCAATGATCGTGATCATTTCTTCGTGGAATTATCCGAATCAGAATAGCAAGACTATCTTGCGTGAGGATTATGTGAATGCGATGAAGGCGATTGCCGAGGCACAGGGTACATACTTTATCGATGCATCCGATTCTGCTGTGATGGGTGTGGATATGTCAAGTCTGGCATTCCGTACAAAGTACAGCATTGCGTCGAATGACGTCAGTCACCTCAATGCCGACGGCATGAAGCTGGTTATGCCCAAGTTTGAAAAGATTTTGGCAAGACTGTATGCCGATTTCCTTTCTAAAAAGTAATTAACCCATATAAAACCCTGACGGTTCCAATGTGTTTCGCATTGGAACCGTCAGGGTTTTGTTGTCTAGTTAAGATCCTTTTGTTGTAAGGCATCATAAAATGTCTTGATTCGATGAAGCTTAATGTTGGTTTTGCGCGATTACCATGTCCTGCCATTCCTTATTGAGTGTTACAAACCGCGCGTTCCAGCCGGATATGCGGACAGAAAGTGTTTGATAATCCTGCGGACAGTGCTGTGCTTCGCGAAGTGTGGCGGCATCTACTGTGTCGGGCTGCATGAAAAATCCGCCGAGAGAGACAAAAGCCTTTAATAAGGATACCATTGCCTGCAAGCCAAGCTCTCCTGCAACATTTGACGGTAAAAGCTTGATGTCGAGTGCAGAGCCGGAAGCAAGCTTGGAATGGTCGATTTTGCAATAGGAGCGAATAATTGCAGTTGCGCCATCCTTGTCGGTGCTTGGAGTGGGGGAGCAGTTTGCCGCCAGGATGTCTCCTGCATATCTTCCGTATGGGGTGGCAAAGCGTTTTGGAGCCCATTCAAGCTGTCGTCCAAAGGTGCTGACACCGGCAGGGAAGCGATATCCGCATCTTCCGTTCAGTTCCGTACAGATGTCTGCAAAATCCGAAAGCAGACGGGCGGCAAGTTGATCGACCTCGTCCGAATCGTTTCCGTAATAAGGATAATGGTGGAGCGTGTACGTGCGCAACGTCTCATTTTGCTCCCAATTGCTTTTCAATATTGCCATCAATTCCGAAAAGGAACATTTTTTTTCGTCAAATACCAGCTTTTTGATGGCATACAGGCTATTTACCGTATCGGCAACCCCACCGATGTGCGGAGAATAGAGATTGTAGATCGGTCCTCCTTCCAGGTAGGAAAGCCCTTTTTCAATGCATCCTTCTTCAAACAAAGAGACAACCGTACACGGATTTTCAGCTGTCCAAACCCAGTTTTTTGTCGAAGCATTAAGATGCGAAAACGCTTTTGAGCATTTTGAATATATGCCTTCGACCGTTTCCTTCAGGTCAAAAACGTATTGCGTGTACAGCTCTTCAAAGGTCGAAAACGTCAGATCCTCGCCATAAGAGTGTAGGGTGTTTTTTTGAAGAATTTGCAGGGAATCAAACGGCTTATAGATAAAAAATGTTTTTCCAGGAATTTGTACCTCCCAGCAACCGTCATTCGCAAATTTTCTTGCTTCTGATTCCGCATAGCCATCCTTCATTAAGGCGTTTATTACGGTTTCCTCGTTATAAATTGCAAGAATACCGCCGCCGTAACGCATGACCTCGGCTACGCGCCTCAACAGCTTTTCATCGGTGCTTCGGTTGATGCGTACCGTGGTGGGAAAATCGCTGATACCAAGCTCCTCGAGAATATCCAGAACCAGATAGGTTACCTCATTTGTGATCTCATTTCCGTTTTCATCGATTCCTGCAAGAACAATATTCTGATAGTGCTGTGCGTCACCGCTTCCAATCACGGTTCCGTTGATCCATTCGCATCCTTTGATGAAAAAGTGAGCCAATATTTCTCTTGCTTCATCAAGCGTCAATACACCCTTTGCAAGATCATCCTTTAAATATTTGCCCAACAAAAGATCAATGCGACCGATTCCGGGCCAATTTCCGCACAATCTGGTAAACACAAAGGTAAACCAAAGGCTTTGCACGGCTTCGTGAAAGCTTGTGGCAGCTTCAAACGGTACCCGTTGCAGGCTTTGATAATTTTCCCGATAGGCTGCTTTTTCCTTCAACTCACTCAAATAGCGTGTGTGCCATAGAGAAAAGGCATCCAGACAGTTCAAACAGCTTTTTACGAACGGCTCTCTTTCGGTACCGTGCAGACGCATAAGGCTTGCTTCGGCTTGCTTTCTGATATGATTTACCCCGTGCTTTAAGACGGTTTCAAAGTCGAGCGTCAGGTGGCTGATGCTTGAAAACAGTGTTTTTTCGTGATACGTAGCGGGAATCCGATGGTCAATCGCCGCTCCAAGGGTGGCGGCACCGCTGATTCTCTCGCCTTCACAGATGCGGATGGGCGCCTCCTTTGCAATTCGCAGGACCGCAAGATCGTATTTTTGAAGATCAGAGTAGGCTTCGAAGCCATCGATGTCATCCAAACAAACGGACGGTGTTTTTAAGGTATCCAATCCATATACACGGTTCAGAGAATCGTGAGCAAATTTTCGTGTATCCTCGGATAAGCGGATTGGACGGACAAATCCGTTTGGCGTATAAAAGGTCATAGTATCACCTCCATCTTATATTTTACAGAAAAAACTATTAAAGTCAATTGACAATCCTACAAAAAACATGTATAATACTATTGAGGTGATGAATTTGACGATTCATAATGCGGAAATTAAATATTTCAAAAAAGCGGGATTTACTTCGAATTCTGTTGAGAATGTGACACATATCAAGGTTCTTTCCTGGCTTTCTGTGGTACAGTCGGTTGAGGGGAGCTATGATATTACACTTGGGAATGGAGAATTGCGGCAAACAGGTGATGGGGGATTTTTTGTTGCACCGTCAGAGGTACAGCAAACGATCGTGCATCACGTAAATCGCCAAAGCGGAAGAATGACCTGTCGATATCTTTTCCTCGATGTTGTAATCAACAAATCCTACAAGCCGGATTCTTTGTATCGCTTTCCAACGATATTGGACGCTTCTGTGCAAGCAAAAATGAATCAATTGTTTGATGCGCTTTTTGCAAGTGATAATATATGGGAAAATTACAGCTGTTGTTATCGAATATTGGGCTTGCTTTTAGAGTCTGCAGAGCCTTTGAAGCATGATATTCCCAAAGGACTGCAAGGAGCGGTGGAATATATGACCTCTCACCTTGCAGAGCGGATTGACGTTGCGACTCTTGCTAAAACAGCGAATATGTCGGAATCGAATTTTTATGCTGCGTTCAAAAAATACTTTCAGACCTCTCCCATTGCCTATCTCAACTATTTTCGACTCACATTGGCAAGTGAGATGCTTTTGGAAACAGAGGATACGGTCGCATGGATCGCTTCACAGGTGGGCATCACAGATCCACTGTATTTCAGCAAGCTGTTTAAGGGGGCATACGGGCTGTCACCACGTGAATACCGTCTGTCCCATAAAGGCAAATAGGAAAAGGTCCTAAAAGAAAATCCGCACGGATGTGCGGATTCTCAGGCAACTGACAAACTCTATTGAAAAAATTACTGCTCGTCAAAAAGCATAAACTTGTCAGCCACTTTTTCTTTGCGAGAAGTAGGCGCAAAGAAAAAGTTAACAAAAAGAAACGCCGTTAAAGGAATTTCGCCCTCTGCGGAGGGCGAGGAGGGATACTCGCCCTCCACCCCGCAAGCTTTTGAGAAAATCACACGCGCAAGCGCGCGACCAAAACTTTTGGCAACCTGACGAAACTCGTTAGTTTTGTCTACATTGTTTTTTCAGTTATCCAAATTGATGATTTCGTATTCGCGCGAGCCCAATCCAAGCTCTGCCGCCGCTTCTACGGTATGAATGCCGTTGCGACTTTCCATTCTCTCAATCAGCGCGATCTTTCCGGGATCGGGAGAGGCATAGACTGCGTCCACGCAAGCCTGATCAAGTGCTACGGGGTCGAGTGACGCAAAGATGCCGAGGTCTCCCATTTTGGGCTCTTCCGGATGATCCGAGCAATCGCAATCGACAGACAGGCGGTTTGCCACGTTGATATACGCCAGATTCTTTTGCCCGATATAGTCTATCACGGCACTGTCTGCGTCTGCCATGGATTCCAGGAAGGAATCGTGATCGGCGGTGAACATATCCTCAAATGCCTTCAGCGGCTTGCCGTTGCAATGAATAAAGCCCTTTCCGTAAGCCGATGCCACACCGATCGAAAGATTCTTCAAGGCACCGCCAAAGCCTCCCATCACGTGTCCCTTAAAGTGAGAAAGCACCAGCATCGAATCGTAGCGATCAAGATGATCCCCAACGTAATTTTCCTTCAAGTGCTTGCCGTTTCGAACGGGAAGTGCGATGTCTCCGTCCTCGTCCATCAGATCACAGGGGGCAATTGCGGCAAATCCGTGGTCACGGAAGGTTTGCCAATGCGCCTCATTTGTGTTGCGGCGACCCTCATAAGCGGTATTGCATTCCACGATGGTACCGTTCAGCTTTTGTACCAATGGAGCAATGAGTGCGGGCTTGAGATAATTGTGACCGCCGGGCTCACCCGTGGAGATCTTGATCGCGACCCTTCCGCGCAGCTCTCTGCCAAGGGCGGTGTAGATTCTGACCAGACTATCGGGGGTAATTTCTTTTGTAAAGTAAACGGTTGCTTTTTTCATGATGGCGTTCCTTTCGTATTTTCAAAAGATGTATTGAAATAAAGATCAAAGACCGTGGCTGTATGGAGAGTCTTGAAATAAGCTTCCTCCAGAGGGATCCAACGAGATTGGAAGACCTCTGCCGCCTTCTTCCCGTTCCGCAACAGGATGCATTGCATTTGCGCATCGGCGTTGACGTCCAACATCACGCGCAGATCATAGTATGGGGCAAGCAGAGGGTGGCAGGCATAGGCACCCTCCACGATTGCAATTGTCGTTGGCTTGACCGTGATCGGGGGCTTGAAGGACTGTGTATGACAATCGTATGGACGGTAAGAGAAGGGGTGTGCGAGCTTGAACGGAAGCAAAACCTCATCGAGAAAGCGCTCATGGTCTACGTTTTCCCCCGGGACAGAAAGGCGCTCGGGCGTTCGTTGCTCGGGACGCAGGAAAAAGTCGTCCATGTGGAACAGTACGCACTCAAGCCGCTGTTGCAAGTATCTCCCAAGGGTGGTCTTGCCCGAGGCACATCTGCCGTCAATGGCAACGATCAGGTGCTCCTTGTTTTGCAGACGCTCCTTGATCGCCTCCTCAATCGGTATCGCCACGTGAGAAATAAAGGCTTCGGCATTCATATTCATTCGTTTTTTCCTCTTTTGAGCAGGGGCTCTGTCTGTGACATAGCCCCTGCTCTTGACTGTTTTGCTTTTATTGGATCGGTTCAAAATCGGCGGCACCGTGCTTGCAAAGCGGGCAGATGAAGTCCTCGGGAAGCTCTTCGCCCTCATAGACGTAGCCGCAGATCTTACAAACGTAGCCTTTTTTACCCTCTGTTTGAGGCTTTGGCTTGACGTTGTTGAAATAATAGGTGTAGGTCATGGTCTCACGGTCGGAAAGTACTCTTGCCTCGGTGACCGAGCAGATGAACATCCCGTGCGTGTCAAGGTCTACGTATTGCTCCACCTTGAGCGACATAAAGGAATTGATATAGCGGGGGAGGAAGACCAAACCGTTGTCCGAGCGGAGGGGCGAGCAGCCCTCAAACTTATTTACGTTTCTTCCGCTTCTGAAGCCGAATGCCTCAAATACGGCAAAGGGCGCGTCTACCGTCAGGCAGTTGATGTTCATCTTTCCCGTTTGCTTAATGACGTGGTGAGAGTAGTTGTCCTTGTTGATGGTCACGGCAATGCGGTTGGGTGTGTTTGTGACCTGTGTCACCGTGTTGACAATCAAGCCGTTGTCCTTTTTGCCGTCGTTGGAGGTTACCACGTACAGACCGTAGCCGATGTTAAAGAGTGCGGTCAGGTCATTCTTATTCGCGGTTTCGTCCTGTTGTGCAAGATACTCGCGGCAAAGCTCATTGACAAGGTCTTCCATTTGATTGGAGCTGTCCTCGTTGAGTGCGGAGAGGATCTTCACCGTGGTGTCGGTATAGGTCAGGTTCTTGCTCTTTTCCAGCATGGAGCGCATGACCTTTGCCGCAAGAGGCGCCCAGCTTCCGTTTTCGATCAGCGCGACGGTTCTGTTCTGGAAATTGCGCGCGGTCAGATGATCAATAAAGGTGCGCATAAAGGGGAAGATGTCGGCGTTGTAGGTCGTGGTGGCAAGCACAAGCTTGTTGTATCGGAAGGCGTCCTCAACGGCTTTTGCCATGTCACATCTTGCAAGATCGTGGATCACCACCTTGGGGCATCCCTTTGCCTTCAGCTTTTCGGCAAGCGTCAGAATCGCCTTTTTGGTGTTTCCGTACACCGAGGTATACGCGATGACAATTCCCTCTGCCTCAGGCTCGTAGCTTGACCAAGTGTTGTAGAGATTGAGATAGTATCCGAGGTTTTCGGTGAGAATGGGTCCGTGGAGCGGGCAGATGATCTGAATGTCAAGCCCTGCCGCCTTTTTGAGCAGTGCTTGCACCTGTGCGCCGTATTTGCCCACGATTCCGATATAATAACGGCGAGCCTCGTCAGCCCAATCCTCATCCACGTCAAGCGCACCGAATTTTCCGAAGCCGTCCGCCGAGAAAAGCACCTTGTCGGTGCTGTCATAGGTGACGATGACCTCGGGCCAATGCACCATGGGAGCTGTGACAAAGGTCAGCACGCGGCTTCCGAGCGAGAGGGTGTCACCCTCGCCCACCACGATCTGCTTGTCTGCAAAATCGGTTCCGAAAAAGTTTTTCATCATGGCAAAAGCCTTTGCCGAGGAAACGATCTGTGCGTCGGGATAGGCGTTTACAAAGCGCATAATATTTGCCGAGTGATCGGGCTCCATGTGCTGAACAACGAGATAATCGGGCTTTCTGTTGCCCAATACGTTTTGAATATTGTCCAACCATTCGTGCGCAAAGCGCGCATCGACGGTGTCCATAATCGCGATCTTTTCGTCAAGGATCGCATAGGAGTTGTACGCCATTCCGTTGGGAACGACGTATTGACCCTCGAACAGGTCTACGTCATGATCGTTGACGCCGATATACTTGATCTGATTTGTGATAAACATGGTATCTTCCTCCGTGTTACGTTGTTATTCTAAAATTTTTCCGTCCGTGGAGATGGTTACAACGTTCCACGGAATAAATTTCCCGCTTGCCTGCAGGGCTCGCTTTGCCGCGTTTTCGATGCCGCCGCAGCAGGGAACCTCCATGCGGACGATCGTGACACTTTTGATGTCGTTGTTTGCAATGATCTGTGTCAGCTTTTCGGCATAATCGCCCTCATCAAGCTTGGGGCAACCGATCAGAGTGATGCGGTTTCGGATGAATTCGTTATGGAAATTTCCGTAGGCATATGCGGTACAGTCGGCGGCAATGAGAAGATTTGCACCGTCGAAATAGGGGGCGCCGACAGGAACGAGCTTGATCTGCACGGGCCACTGCGAAAGCTGGCTGTATTGTGTTCCCGCGGACTGTATGCTGCAGGTAGCTTCGCGCTTGATGGCTTTGGACTGTGTTCCGGGACATCCACAGGGAAGCTTCATTCCTGTTTTTTGCATCTTTGCCTTGCGAACCGCTTCCTCATTATATGCGGGGGCTTCGCGTTCCTCAAAGGTAATGGCATTGGTGGGGCAGGCGGGGAGACAGTCACCAAGACCGTCGCAATAATCCTCGCGTGTCAGCCTTGCCTTGCCGTTGACCATTTCGATCGCGCCCTCATGGCAAGCCGCGGCACACGCACCGCAGCCGTTGCATTTTTCTTCGTCTATATGGATGATTTTTCTGATCATAGTCCCTCCAAGTAATCTTTTTTGAACTTACGGGCATATTATACCGTAAAAAAACTTGAAAGTATGTTGAATTTTCAACAAAAATCAGAAAAAATGAAAAAATTTGAATTTTAGTCTAACAAGAGGGTCTCACCGGGAGCGATATGGATCATTTTGTCACGCAGAATGAACCAAAAATCGTAGGAGGTGGGATTTTGGACGTGCTTCAGATCCAGAGAGAAGATCAGCCGCTTGAAGTTTTCTACATAATCATAAATTTCAATGTTGGTCGCGTACCAGATGTCATCCTTGCCGCCGATCTGCTCGGAGAATGTTTCGATGACGTCCCAATTGTTGTCGCGCTCAAATTCATAGGAATGTCCCCAAAGATAGAATAACCAGGGAGCCTGTGCTTGATTCGGGTTTCCTTCCACAAATTTCTTAGTCAACTCTGGCAGACGGGGATTGACGTGATGACAGGTGGGATGCAGGCGGAGCCAATCGGTTGGGAGCGCAAAGCTTTCGGTCGATTTTACGGTACGGCAGTAGGCGATACCACAGGTGCGCAATGCTTCTACCGCTTCATCGGAATACGTGCCGTAAGGGTATGCCATGCCGCGTACAATACGAGAGAACTGCTCTTCCAGATTTTCACGGTCCTTGATGACCTCATATGCCACCTGTGCCGTGGGGAGAGATTCGAGGTGCGCGTGCGTCAGGGCGTGCAGGGCGGGCTCAATACCGGGCTGATCGTAAAGCGCGGTTGCCTGTGCCTTTGTGATGTTCTGCCCCCATTTCTTTTCGGGGGGATAGGTAAAGCCCTCTTCGATATAGCGAGAGGTCGGGATATTAAAGGTGCCGCACAGACCGTTGCGCTTCATAATTTCGATCAGGCGATAATCCTGCTCCACACCGTCGTCATAGCTGAGCGTCAATGCCTTGGCGAGTCCGTTGGGAAATCGCATAAAAATACTGTTGGTTGCCATTTGTATGATCCTTTCTTTTACAGCATTTGCTGATAAATTTCATTTTTGGGGACGCCGCGATCCTTTGCGGTTTGTTTGATGGCGTCCATCTTGCTCATTCCGCTGTCCATATAATGGGTGACGTGCGCGGGAACACTCATGTCCGTCCAAAACGCCTGTGAGACGGCGGTATCGTTCGAGCCCTCGACAACCAGGACATATTCACCGCGCGGCTCGGTTGCTTCATAGTACTCGATGGCTTCGGCAAGAGTCATGCGCAGAACCTCTTCGTTCAGCTTCGTCAGCTCACGGCAGATTGCTATGCGACGGTCTGCACCGAATGCGGCGGTGAGATCCTTCAAGGTCGTTCGCAGCTTGTGCGGTGCTTCATGAAAGAGCATTGTTCGGCGCTCACAGGTTAATTCGGCAAGTCGCTCGCGGCGTTCGGATTTATTGACCGACAAAAAGCCCTCAAATGTAAATCTGCCCGTGGGAAGACCCGAAAGCGTGAGTGCCACGATCGAGGCAACAGGCCCCGGGATAGAGGAGACGGGAATTCCTTTTTGGGCGCACAAAGCCACCATATCCTCACCGGGATCGCTGATGGCGGGGGTTCCCGCATCGGTAATCAGAGCGCAGGATTCGCCACGGGTCAAACGCTCTGCGATCTGCTCGCCGCGTTCACGCTTGTTGTGTTCAAAATAAGAGACCATCGGCTTGCTGATTCCAAGGTGGGTCAGGAGACGCATGGAGTTGCGGGTGTCCTCGGCTGCAATAAAATCGACCTCGGAAAGTATTTTGATGGCGCGTTCCGAAAGATCCGCAAGATTTCCGATGGGCGTGGCAACCAGATACAGGGTTCCCGCCGACACTCTGTTTTTCTCTTTTGCGTTCACTTCGATTTTTTTGATGGAACTCATGACTTTTCCTTTCTTTTGAACGGTTTTGTCTGCATTTGCATAAACTGCAAGCAGAATTCATTATCTATTCGGAGGGCAGATATGGCAACGAAAATATACATCGATCAAGGACACAACCCCGAAAATCCGAATGCAGGTGCAGAGGGGAACGGTCTTCGGGAGCAGACGATTACCTACCGCGTAGGGCAGGAATTGGCGGAGCTGTTGCGTGCCAACCCCGATTTTGAGGTGCGCCTTTCCAGACCGACTCCCACCACGTCCTTGGGAAATTCCAACAGCACCAGCCTGCAGGCGCGCGTGAATGACGCGAATGCATGGGGCGCTGATTATTTTATCAGCATTCATACCAATTCCTCGGATAACGCAAGTGCCACGGGCGTGGAGGCGTTTTCTTATTCGAGACCCTCTCGCGCCTTTTCGCTGGGAGAGGATATTGTGGATTCGCTGTCGGAGACTACGGGGCTGCGCAACCGTGGGATGAAGGTGCGTCCCGGTCTTTACGTTCTGCGCCGAACCAATATGCCGGCTGTCCTGGTGGAGATCGGTTTTATCTCCAATCCGTCCGATGCCGCATTGATGGATTCCAACCCCGCGCTTTTTGCCCGTGGGATATACAATGGAATTTTAGCATATTTAGGAAGCTGATGGATTGCAAAAGAATACTTGACAAACGCATAATTTGTCGATATAATAGGAGTGATGAAACAAGAAAAGGACTTTAACGAATGAAACAAAGAACCAAAAGGATCCTATCGTTTTTTCTTTTGATCTGTTTGCTCTCGGCAGCACTCACGGGGTGTATTCGGCTCAGGGAGTTCACCGACGAAGGCACCGATACCGAGGGTACCTCGGAAAGTAGGCTTGAAGAAGAAATTTGGTCGGAGGATGATACGGAGAGCACGGCGGAATCCACGGCGGACGGGGAAACGACCATAGATCCCTCAACCGATTCGGTAACCGAAGAGGGGACAACCGAGGCTCCGACAGAGGACGTGACAACCGAAGAAGTTACCACAGAGCCGCTGACCGAGCCGCCGACAGATCCCCCCACAGAGGAGGATACAACCGAGCCCGAGGAGCCCGTCAAGAAGGTCAAAATTTACATCGATCAAGGTCATAATCCGCATACCGTAAACACGGGAGCCGAGGGCAACGGACTCAAAGAGCAGGACATTACCTATGCTGTTGGAATAGCACTTGCAAAGCTGCTTGCAAACGATCCGCGTTTCGAGGTGCGGCTGTCGCGTCCTACGGCGGATACCGTGTTGGGAACCACCAATAACGAAAGCCTGAAGGCTCGCACCGATGACGCCAACGCGTGGGGTGCAGATTATTTTATCAGCATCCATGCCAATTCCCATACCACCGCCACGGCACACGGCATCGAAGCGTTCACGTATTCCAATACCGGTGTGGGGTATCCGTTGGGTGAGAGGATTATCAAGGAGCTTACAACGCTTACAGGTCTTGAAAACCGCGGCATGAAGGCTCGCACCGACCTGTACGTTCTCCGCTATACCGCCATGCCCGCCGTGCTGGTGGAGATCGGCTTTATCTCCAATCCCACTGAGGCGGCACTGATGGGCTCAAACCCCGAATTGTTCGCACAGGGGATTTATCATGGGATTTTGGCGTATTTTGGAATGAACATCATTCTTTAAAACGCCCTTTCAGCTGTCTGACATAAAACATACATGATTCTTTTTTGATAAGAGTTCTTGAAAAGGGTAGGGGGCTCGGGGGAAGGGGGAAACTTCTTGCAAGAAGTTTCCCCCTTCCCCCGAAAATCATACATATCCTTACTGGTCGTCGTCGAGCTTGTGGACAGCCATAAAGGCTTCGGGGGAGACCTGAACGGAGCCGAGCTGACGCATCTTCTTTTTACCTTCCTTTTGCTTTTCAAGGAGCTTCTTTTTACGGGTGATATCACCGCCGTAGCACTTTGCAAGCACGTCCTTGCGCATGGCTTTGACGGTTTCGCGGGCGATGATCTTGGCACCGATCGCGGCTTGGATCGGAACCTCAAAGAGCTGACGCGGGATGTTGTCCTTCAGCTTTTCGGCGATCTTACGCGCACGCCCGTAGGCTTTTTCCTCGTGTACGATAAAAGAGAGGGCGTCCACTTGCTCACCGTTGAGCAGGAAATCAAGCTTGACAAGCTTGGAGGGCTCATAGCCGCGCAGCTCGTAGTCAAGCGACGCATACCCGCGCGAACGGCTCTTCAATGCGTCAAAAAAGTCATATATAATTTCGTTGAGCGGTAGGTCATAATGCAATTCCACACGCGTAGGATCGAGATATTTCATATCAAGGAAGACGCCGCGACGGTTCTGACAAAGCTCCATCAGCCCGCCCACATAGTCCACGGGCGTGATGATGTTGGCTTTTACCATCGGCTCATAGGCAACCTCAATGGTGTCGGTGGCGGGGTAGTTAGAGGGATTGTCGATGCGGACGGTCTCGCCGCTTTTCAATTTGATTTCATAGATAACGCTGGGAGCAGTGGTGATCAGATCAAGATTGAATTCGCGTTCCAATCTCTCTTCAATGATCTCCATGTGCAAAAGCCCCAAAAATCCGCAACGGAAGCCAAATCCGAGCGCGATCGAGGTCTCAGGCTCAAAGATCAGCGCGGCGTCATTCAGCTGCAGCTTTTCAAGTGCTTCACGCAGATCCTGATAACGCGCACCGTCAGCAGGATAAATACCCGCGTAAACCATAGGCTGTACGGCTTTGAAGCCGGGCAGAGCCTCCTTGGTGGGGTTCGCGGCAAGCGTGACCGTGTCACCCACACGGGTGTCGCCTACGCTCTTGATCGAGGCGGTGATATAACCGACCTCGCCCGCGCGCAGTATCTCGCCCTTTTTCAATCCGAACGGCTCAAGCGTTCCGACGTCGACGACGTCAAACTGCGCACCCGTGCTCATCATCATCATGCGGTCGCCCGCGCGGATGGAGCCGTCGCGCAATCTCACCATAACGACGACGCCAAGGTAGCTGTCGTAGTACGAGTCAAAGACGAGCGCCTTCAGGGGTGCGTCCTCGTCGCCCTCGGGCGCGGGCACCTGACGAATGACCGCCTCAAGC
>JAZOPW010000310.1:0-4911 GCA_045655785.1 Eubacteriales bacterium | reverse complement strand
GCTTTCAATTACAATCGTGTCCCCGCTTTGAATCGTCCCGAGCATGAGATCTAACTCGGGGCGACTTTTCTTTGTACCGCTCATTTTCTCACAAAAGAGCTTGTCAATGCCGTACTTATAAAGCGCGTCTTTTTGCCGATCCAAGTTTTGATCTGCCGTAGAAACGCGCGCATAGCCGTAGATCATACTCCTACCTCTGGTCCTTGTTTTTGTTATACATCTCGGCGATGATCTCAATGAGCGCCAAGACCAATATTCTTGCATATTTCATATAAAAAATCGTACCTTTCATTTTCAGCAGCTTGGCGTAGAGCTGCCAATATTTCTTCTTATCCGTACGCGAACTCATAGATATACTCCTCGATTTCTTCGGGTGAAAAGCCCTCGTCCAATAGTGCATCCACCACGCCTACCGAAACACCCTGATAAGCCGCCACCGATTTGAGCGCGTTGATGTAATCCTCGCGGGTATCACCCGTTGTTTGTCCGTAAGACAGACCATACGAAAATCCATCGTATTCCCACCAGCCCTTGCTTTTGTAGTAGCTGTAATGGAAATGATGCCGCTCCAGCTTGCCATCGGGACGGATCTTTAGGATCTCACCCTCCTCAATGGCAATCTCCTCATAGTCTCCGATTTTCAATGCCTCAAAAAGCTTGGTGTCTACCAACGCCTTGTAGAGAATCGGCTCGGTGCTGGCGTAAACGTAGAGCCTCTGCTTCGGAAAATGCAAAATTGAGAGCGGTGAATCACCCTTGACGAGATAGACGTTGTTCCGATCGTCCAAGATGGAAAACGAAAAGCTACCCTTGACTTGTTCTGCCATGTATTTGATACTGTCAATATTCAGCACACGTTTGCTTTCGATCAGTTGCACCGCAATGAAGGAATCGGTCTCGATCTTGGTCTTAGGAAGATGCAAGGATGTTCGCAAATCCTCATCGTTTAGGAGTACACCATTATGGGCAAGAGCAAATCGAACACCCTTCGCTTTCCCATAAAACGGGTGGTTGTTGAAATTTTTCTTTTCATCTCCTTGCGTCGAATGCCGTGTATGACCAATCAACGCGGGAACGTCATCGGGATGCTTGAAATCGAGAGCATAGGCAGACTTTGCTTCCTTTTGAATGTTGATCCCTCCCGATCGGCAGAAAGCAATGCCCGTAGCGTCAATCCCTCTCACCGCAGATTGCTCGGCAAGGGAGTTGGTGAGGTCTGATAATCCCTTGGCGCTTTGACCGCTGTAATCCGAAAATCCAAATAATCCGCACATCTTACATGCCCTCGCTTTCCTCAGACAGTTCGCAAATCGGCTCGTTGACGTAGAGCTGCTTTAATTTGAGGTAATTGATCAATTCGGAGCGGTTTTCTTTATCGATTCGAAGGACAAAGTCGCTCCATGAAAGGTTCTCCATTTCCTTGTCGGTCAGGGTAATTGCCTCATTACAGATCTCGGAGACCAACTGCAAGGTTGCAATGAACGTTTCATAGCGGAGTGTTCCTCTAAAAAGACGGAATTCGATCGTTTCGTAGTTCTCCAGATTGACGGCAACGTACCTTCCCATAGGCTTGTCCTTTGCTTTTTTGAAGGTCTCTTTTGTGGTGGGTGAGATCGTTGCGTACCGTGCCGCCCAACGTTCCAGAGCATCGGCATGACGACGGGAGAACCGAACAAGCTCTGCCCAGTTCTTTTCAACAAAATAAACGACGCGACCGATTGCGGCATCCTGTGCATAGGAATCGTCTCCAAAGGCATAGCGACTGCAATGCACGTGGAATCCACAGGTCGAGGTATTATGAGAGGCATACTTCATCTCCAATGCTTTCTCAAAGACCTCCTTCCAGTTCATCTTGGACATATGATACTCCAAGGTCATGGGATGGCTGACGATCTCGAAGCCGTCGTGGATGCTTCCATCATGCTTGCAGTAGATATGATCCTTGGAGTAGTTTGCAATATCCAGTAGTTTCTCAGCGTTCTCATCGAGCTCGCCGCCCTTGTCGATCTCCAACTCTACGCCCATATAGAGATCGTTTTCCGAGCCGTAGAAGATAGGTTCGGGCTTGTAGCCGTAGGCGTGGATCGGACGCTCCTTGAGCTTTTGATAGCAGCTTTCACAATAGGGATAGTCCGAGTCATCATCATAATAGGCATCGTTGGTGGAGATCAGGCATCCACAGTCCTCACAGGTGGTGTAGCGATCCTCGTAGCAACGGGTGCAGAGGATCAGAGAATCGTTGCCCTCCGCGTTGTCTCTCAAAATCCGTGTAGAGCAACAGTCGCAGAGGACGGTCAGATCGTCGAGGCAATCCTCGCAATAGATATGCCCCTCAAATTCGTGGGCTTCATCAGCGGTCAACTTCGCACTGCATTCCGAGCAGACGTGGATGGCTTCTTGGTTTTGTTCGTAGGTGTTTTCGTTCATGGTATTATCCTCCTAATATTTTTTTGGTTCCGAATGGTTCCTACTGCGAGAATAATATATAAACAAAAAAATAAGGCTTGCGATGGCAAAACAAACCGAAAAGGTCTGTTTCAAACCAACGCAAGCCAAAAAACAAAACGAAAGGAGCGGATATTATGTACGAAAATATCCCCGAGATTATGACGTTAAAGGAGTGCCAACAACTCTTGAAGGTTGGGAAAAACACCATGCTGGAGCTACTGCATACGAGGCAGCTCGAGGGATTTAAGATTGGGAGTAGGTGGAAAGTGAAGAAAGAGAGTTTGGTGGAGTATATTCAGAATTGTTGAAAGAAAAAAGCTTTTCTTTCTTTTTTATTGATTGGCATAATTTTTACTTTTTATATTGACAACTGTATTACAAATGTGGTATAATGTATTTTGGAAAATAGTAAAGTGAGGTGTATAACATATGCCGGAGAAAAAACTTGTCATATCGTCAAAGAAGTTCCGTGGGGACTCTGCCGTGGTGTCGGTGCGACTGCCGAACGAGCTGATTCTCAAGCTTGATGAGATTGCCGAGCGCACGGGACGCACGAGAAACGAAATCATGCAAACCTGTATTGAATTCTCGATAGAAAATCTGGAAATAAACGATTAAGGATGACGACATGGCAATTTTTAAATGTAAGATCTGCGGTGGAACGCTTGAAATAGACGGCGCGCAATCGGTTGCTATCTGCGAATATTGCGGAACGAAGCAGACGTTGCCCAAGCTTGACGATGACCGCAAGGCTAATCTTTATGACAGAGCCAATCACTTCCGTCGGAACAACGATTTTGACAAAGCGATGGGCATTTACGAGAATATTCTCAACGAGGACAACACCGATGCCGAGGCGTATTGGTCGATTGTTCTTTGTCGCTATGGCATTGAATATGTAGAAGATCCTGCGACTCATAAGAGAGTTCCCACGGTAAACCGCGCGCAGTTCACCTCAATCTTTGACGATGAGGACTACAAGTCTGCTTTGCAGTATGCCGACGGATATCAGCGCGAAATATATGAGGCAGAGGCGACTGCCATCAACGAAATACAGAAGGGTATTCTTGCGATTTCGCAGAAGGAAGAGCCTTTTGACGTATTCGTATGCTATAAGGAGACCGATGCAAACGGGCGCAGAACGCAAGATAGCGTGCTTGCCACCGAGCTTTATCACGAGCTGACGTGCGAGGGATTTAAGGTATTCTTCTCCCGTATCACATTGGAAGATAAGCTTGGAATTGCATATGAGCCTTACATATTCGCCGCGCTGAACTCTGCAAAGGTGATGGTGGTTCTTGGTACTCGATCCGAGCATTTCAATGCCGTATGGGTACGGAACGAGTGGAGCCGTTACCTTGCGCTCATCAAAAACGGCGCGAAGAAAACGCTGATTCCTGCGTACAGAGATATGGATCCTTACGATCTGCCCGAAGAGTTCTCGCATCTGCAAGCGCAGGATATGTCGAAGCTCGGCTTTATGCAAGACCTTACGCGCGGCATTAAGAAGATCGTTGAAGCCGATGCTCCAAAGGCAACGGTTAAGGAAACAATTGTGGCAACGGCAGCCGCGTCCAATATCGCTCCTCTTTTGAAGCGTGCGTTTATGTTCCTCGAGGACGGCGAATTTGACCGTGCTGATGATTTCTGTGAGCAGGTTCTGAATCAAGATCCTGAAAATGCAGAAGCGTATCTTGGAAAGTTGATGGTGGAATTTCATATCCGTAAAAAAGAGGATTTTGGTAGTTGTTCAAAGGTGTTTGATCAAAGCAGTAACTATCAAAAGATATTGCTTTTTGGCGCTCCCATATTAAAACAAGAAATGAAAACCTATTTGCAGGCTACTAAAAAGCAAAAGCAGACACAACTAGAACAGAGGAAAAGATATCAACAAGATTATGCAAGGGCAATTGGTGCTCTTTTGGGCACTGTAATCCTAGTTGCTTTGATAATATACTTTTTCTGCCAATGGTCTTGGCAGTCAGAATATCAAAGAGCGGAAGCTTTATACGAAAATGGTAACTATCAAGAGGCATATGATATTTTTCAATCATTATCTGTTTATGAATATTCTAACAGCGAATATAGAGCTGAACAAGCAAAAAAAGAACTCGAAAAAACGCCATGGGTAGTAGTTATAGACAATGTAACGATAAATTTCCCTTACAATAAAAGGTGGGGTGTGACTGTATCCGGCAATACAATTACCATCAAAAAAGGCTATGTTCCTACGATAGATGAGTTTTTGTCGTGGTTAAAAGCGCCAACGGGAACAGAATTTTATGCAACTGAATTGTATGAAGGTACGGATGGACTAAAATCTTTTTTGGTAAAAGATTTCAATCAATCATCGGATTTGTATTTTTATGGTGAAAACACCTTGCAAGCTTTTTATATGAATCTAGACGGCGAAATTCAAACAAACAATAAAATTCACAATGTTCAATTCAATAACTATTCAAC
>JAZOPW010000309.1:0-4485 GCA_045655785.1 Eubacteriales bacterium | reverse complement strand
CTGTTTATCGATGAGATCCACCGCCTTTCGCGCTCGGTTGAGGAGATCCTCTACCCCGCAATGGAGGACTATGCCTTGGATATCATCATCGGAAAGGGGCCGTCCGCGCGCAGTATCCGCATCGACCTCCCTCGCTTTACCTTGATCGGTGCCACAACGCGGGCAGGACAGATGACAACACCCTTGCGTGACCGCTTTGGCGTTATTTTAAAGCTAGAGCTTTACACGCCGGAGGAGCTTGCCACCATCATACGCCGCAATGCGGGGATCCTTGGGATGGAAATCACGGACGACGGCGCCATAGAGATTGCAAGCCGCTCCAGAGGAACACCGCGTATTGCCAACCGTTTACTCAAGCGCGTGCGAGACTTTGCACAGGTCAAGGGCGACGGTGCCATTGATTCGGAGATTGCGAACTACGCACTCAACCGTTTGGAAATTGACCAGCTCGGTCTTGACAACGTAGACAGGCGCATGCTGGAAACCATTATCAAATTCTATGACGGCGGTCCTGTGGGACTCGAAACACTTGCCGCAACGGTTGGTGAGGAAGCCATCACGCTGGAGGATATGTATGAGCCTTATTTGATGCAGATCGGCTTTTTGAGCCGCACACCACGAGGCAGATGCGTAACCAGAATGGCTTATGAGCATTTGGGGCTTCCCTTCCGCAATACCAAGCCCACACAGGATGAGCAGATCAAGATGTTCGAGGATCTGACCTCGGACCAATCTTAAAAAACAAAACACAAAGGGTGCTTCAAACGCAGCAAATCGTTTGAAGCACCCTTTTATATTATGAAAATCAGAGTGAATCACTTGATGATTCATACCGTGCCTTTGCGTCCATTTCCTTTTCATAGAGCTTATTTAGGAAAAGCACCGAGAAAAAGTATCCAATCAAAATGAAAACAAGATCGGAAAGATAAGAAAGAATCATCCACAGCAATTCAATCAAATCGGTGGGCGCACCGAGATAGCAATCATAGATAATTCGGCTCACAAGATAAACCGACGACGGAATCAATGCACCCCAAAGGCAACAGCGTTGAATCGGATTCTGAAAATCAAACGGCTTGGAAAACGGCATATAGGAAAAGATCATGTCGCCGTTTTTCTTGAAATATGCAATGTCGTATTTGTTCTTTACGGCAGAAAGGATCCACAAAAACACCAACAATTGCACAATATCCATCACAATGTCAATTAAAAAATAAAGCAGATCTCTTTCTATAAACTCGCCAAACATCGGAAAGCCCTTGGTCAGGTATCCTGCCAGCAGGTTTGCGGTATAACGAAAGGCCACAGCACCGCCGTAGGTCAACAGAAACGACAGGCTATTCGCGATGCCAAACCGAAGTCCCGCGTACAGCACAAAGGCAAATGCCCCCCAATAAAAAAGATAATTCAAAAGCTGCATGAAAATATCCAACAGTAAGGACAAGACCGTTCCTGCAAGCAAAATATTGCTATTCACAATATGATAGATCGGTGTGCAAACTGCGGCATAGAGCAAGGCAATCGAAAAAAGATAGACCGCAAACCCACGGTACATCTTTTGTTTTCGGCAGACTTCAAACAGGTTCAGCTTCATGCGTCCATTTTTCCCTTCGTCATGTAAAATCATAGATATTATATCATACTGTCAAGACATTTTCATCATCTATTTGTAAATATTTTTTGTGATCCACATATTCTGTTAACAATCTCGCTTACGAAACGGAGGCATTGTCATGCATAACAGGTATGTCGATCTGTTTGAGGATACAGATCATTTCGATCATGCAAAGCTGATGGAGGTATTGAAAGCACTTTCGGACACCTATTCTTGCTTTGAGCTGACCTATCTTGGAAGTAGCATTCTCGGGCGCGGAATTCCTCTGATTCGCGTCGGGCGCGGAAAAAGAGAGGTTCTTTACGTGGGAGCACATCACGGAATGGAATGGATCACATCCATGCTGCTTTGCAAATTCCTGCAAGAGACGTGCGAGCTATTCTCCCAAAAAGCGACCATATACCGCCACGATATGGAGATGCTTCTGCAGACCCACACGATCTATCTTGTTCCGATGCTGAACCCCGATGGAGTGGAATATCAGACACACGGAGTCAAAGCAGACAATCCCATGTATGACCGTCTTTTGAAAATGAATCGCGGATCCGAGAACTTTTCAAGCTGGCAAGCCAACGCACGGGGCGTTGATCTGAATCACAATTATGATGCAGGCTTTTCGGAATATAAACAGCTCGAAGCAGAAAATGACATCATAAGCGGCGCTCCGACAAGATATAGCGGTGAAAATCCCGAATCCGAGCCCGAGGTGATCGCGCTGTGCAATTTCATTCGCTTTCATAAAGGGCTCAGGGGAATCCTGACGTTACATACCCAAGGGGAAGAGATCTTTTACAAACGTCAGGAACGGAACGCGCCCCATATCGAGCATATCGCAAGGCACTTGTCCGCTGTCAGCGGATACCGTCTCTCACAGGCGGTGGGGCTTGCATCATACGGCGGATTGAGTGATTGGTGCGCCGATCGGCTTGCGCTTCCCTCTTTTACGGTCGAGTGCGGAAAAGGGGTCAATCCCTTGCCGATCTCCGATTTTTTCCCGATCTACGTTCGCATACGCGAAATACTGTTCCGTTTTCCAACAATGCTATAAACGATAAAAGAAATCTCTGTACCTGTTTAAAAAAGATTGCAAAAGCCTTCAAAATGTGGTATCATATTAAGGAAGAAACACAGAGAGGAGCCTGTAACCGTGATGAATGCCGATGTTTCCGTCGTTCCATGCAACAGCTATGATCGACATGAGATACGCCTTGCCCTGCAAATGCTGTTGGAGCCACTGGGCGGTCTTTCCTGGGTAAAGCCGGGGATGAGGATCGTGATCAAGGCGAATCTGGTCTCTATGATGAAGCCCGATGCCGCCGCGACCACACACCCTGCCCTGCTTTGCGAATTGGTAGACGAACTTCGCCAAAAGGGAGCGGAAACGGTCATTGGAGACAGCCCCGGGGGGCTTTATAATGCCGCCATGCTCAACCGTGTTTACAGTGTAACCGGAATGAAGCAGGCAGAGGCTGTCGGAGCGATACTGAACAATGATTTTTCGGTCTCGGAAGCACATTTCAAGGACGCCACGGTCGCACACGACTTTGCATATACCTCCTACCTTGACCGCGCAGACGCCATTATCATCTTTTGCAAGCTGAAATCCCACGGCATGATGGGCATGAGTGCCGCTGTAAAAAATATGTTTGGTGTGGTTCCCGGCACCTTCAAGCCGGAGTATCACTTCCGCTTTCCGAATCACCTTGATTTTGCAAGCATGCTGATCGATCTGAACCGTTATTTTGAACGCAAGACAAGACTCTGCATTGTGGATGCGGTCATGGGAATGGAAGGAAACGGTCCCACACAAGGAACGCCTCGTCACATAGGTGCATTGCTCGCGTCGGAGTCTCCTTATGCCTTGGATCTTGTTTGCGCGTCCTTGATCGGTCTTGAAAGTGCGGACGTTCCGACCCTTGAGGTTGCCGCAAAAGCCAAATTAGCCCCCCCGCACGTGTCTGATCTACATATTTTCGGAGATTACAAGTCGCTTTGCGTCTCGGATTTTGAAAACATTCATGTACGACGCAGTCTGCAATTTGAGGGAAAGGGACAGTTTGTAGCCATGTTTGTCCGCTCTGCGCTTCGATCTGAGCCAAGGGTCAAGAAGGATCTCTGCATCGGTTGCAAGAAATGTGCGGAAATTTGCCCGGCACACGTGATCACCATGAAAAACAACCGTCCCGAAATTGACCGCAAAAAATGCATCACCTGCTTCTGCTGTCAGGAATTCTGCCCTGTTGGTGCCATGAAGGTTCACCGTCCGCTTTTGGCAAGGCTTCTCAATCACAAAAAATAGCATCGAAAAAGCGCACTTTTAAAGGTGCGCTTTTTGAAATTCGGACGGTCAATCGACGCGATTTCGTCTGCTACCCGAAAGGAAAGAACGAATATTTTCTGCCATTTCCCGCATCACTCGGACACGGGTCTCGTATCCGCCCCATGCCATGTGAGGAGTCAAGCAAAGATTTGGCAGGTCACGGATCTTCATAAAGGGATGGTCTGCTGCCATCGGCTCCACGCTGTAAACATCTACCCCAAGACCGCCGATGCGCTCCTCTTGAAGCGCATTTGCCAATGCTGCCTCATCGGTCACGGCACCGCGTGCCACGTTGATGACGATGGCATCCTTTTTGAGCATCCCGATATGTGCGGCATCCAGCAGGTTTCGGGTCGAATCATTGAGTGGGGTATGGATCGATAAAATATCCGATTCCCTGCATACCGTATCGAAATCCACACAATCCCAATCCGCAATCGGCGTTCGTTTATGAACCAGCACACGACAACCGAGCGCACGCGCAACCACACCGACCTGATGCCCGATGTTTCCAAACCCTACGATTCCCCAGGTCTTTCCGAAAATCTCA
>JAZOPW010000308.1:0-4713 GCA_045655785.1 Eubacteriales bacterium | reverse complement strand
ATTATAACATATTTTTGAGAAAAATGTGTGAACTGATATAAAAATAAGGGTGTCGCCGAAGCGGTGACAACATATGAAAACAACGGCAAGAATCAATTACGTTCCTGCCGTTGTTTATTATTCTATTTGGTATCAAAACGGTATCAAAAATCCGTCCTGAGTGCCGAAAGCCCTTGATATATAAGGCTTTTTTCGACTTGCGTTAATTATTCCCACTCGCTTAAATTAGCATTAAATGTGGTGCATTTAGGTCTTTTTGCGTGATTTTCCAGTGAATTTGACCGCTATTTTCCGCCTCGTCTATGGAGTCCACGCAAGAACGGTATCAAATCGGTATCACCGATACCGCCTAAGCACATAATTATTTAAATGCAATTTTTAATAATTTAATCCCATAGAACAATGATGATCCTCTGTAAACTCGGTAACTCCCATTGAAAACAGACGTTCGTATTCTGAAAAATCACGGCGTTCAATATCCCACGCCGACGCGAACATTCCTGCATCACAGATGGACTTTGCGATTTGCTCCGTGTAATCATCGAATCGAACCTCTATACCGACACGGCAGGAATTTGCATCAATTCCAATGTTCAAAACAGTATCAATAATATTATTCCGCCATGACAAAACATCATACGTATATCCGTCTATTTCGGTTCCGAATACCTCGTATGCCGTTTTCAATACCGAGATGTCGAAGCTCTTGATATGAAATTTCTTTAGAAGGCCACGCGCTGCCAACATTTCCTTGACCTGTTTCCACTGTTCCACAGTCAGTCCTGGATGTGTGCTGAACATAGGTCTCATTCCTGTTTTGGCGCAGAGGTCAAAAAAGTCAGAGAGCAGAGGGATTTTGACACCCTTGTATATTTGATTCTTGTAGGAACCGTATTCCCACTTCAAAAGCTCATCATAGTTCTTATCCCACACGTAGATGGGATCAGGCGGAGCGTTGCCGTTTTCGTCTCTTGCGGTTCTGTTGATCGTATCGTCGTGGATACAAACGAGTATGCCGTCGCGGGTAACCTTTGGCACTACGATACACGCAGGAAAACCGCATACTGCCGCCAATTCAAATGCAGGAATAGTATTGTCAGGCGCAAGTCCCCAAAAGCCCAAATGGGCGTTGTATCTTGGACCGCCGTTCCAATCACGAATAGAAGCTGTGTGATCGGTGGTAAAATTGCGAAGCTTCAACGTAGTTCCATTCGGCACGTCAATATTAATCCTAAGCGTCATTCCCGGCAAAAAAAGCGGAGGAACTCTCCATGACTGCAACGTATATTCGTCCTCCTTACCAATGATGTAGCTGTGGGAAGTATAAAAAGGTTCTTTCTGACCTTCGGCGGTTAATGAAAATTCAATACGCGGACACTCATTCCCGTGATAACAGCTTAAAGATGCCACTTCCTGACAATTCGCAGAACCGACTCTCTCAGCGACAATACTGAAACTTTCGCAAATCTCCAAAACATTATCAGCAACACTGCCGTATTGCATAAGAGTGTGAAAATTGATATGTTCGTTCATAGACAGTCTCCTTCGTAGAAATTATTTATACATTTGGCGGAAATGAGGTTTTCAGATCAGACAAAAAATGATTTTCGTCTTCTTTAACAAAAAACCACTCTTTATTTTTATATAAAATCTCAGTTATGGACGCATTGGAAACCCACGGTATGTTCTTCATTTCGCTCAATGGCAGGCCTTTTAGGACGCACTGCATTGCCCGTATCGGAGTTGCGTGGGTGGCAATAACAATGGTTTTACCCGCCTCGGCCTCGGCAATTTCTGTTAAAGCCAAGAATAAACGTTCGCTAAGTTGCTTTACACTCTCTCCGCCTTCACATTTGCAATTACCAATATCGTTAAGCCAACATGAATAGCCGGCGTGATAGTGTACAATCAGATCGTCAAATTTTTTGCCTTGCCATAAACCTGCGTTTATCTCTCGCAATCGCTTATCTGCGATCAATTCGGTGTTTATCATCCTTGATATAATCTCCCCTGTTTTATGAGCCCGTTTCAAATCACTGGCATACACCTTATCCACCTTATAATGTTGAGAGATATAAGTGGCGGTTGAATATGCCTGCCGAATGCCTTTTTCCATCAACGGTACATCAATCTGCCCGGCAAAAAAATCGAGTCTGTTTGCTTCGCTCTCTCCGTGTCTAACCAGGATTATTTTTGTCATACCAATTTCTCCAATGCCATAATTCGTTTTTTATACGGGACGTGTTTTCTTATATCATTCATAAGCACTTATCCTATCTTTACTTAACCGCTTTCTTTATATTCCAATCGTTGGCTTCGAGTCTTTTGACAGCCTCATCCTCGTCACACGAAAGTATTTCCGAAACTATATTTATAACGCGCCTTTTAAGCTTTTCGTTTGACGGCGAAAGATTTATCATCATATTTTCATAAACCTTTCCCGTTTTGGTCATTGCACAGGTCGTTATAGCGTTTAAAACTATCTTCTGCGCGGTTCCTGCCTTAAGCCTTGTCGATCCCGTAAGAACCTCAGCTCCTGTGTCGGTGAAAATTTTAATATCAGAGGCTGCAAGAATTTTTGCATCGGAGTTGCTGCTTATGCCTACCGTAACACAACCAATCTTTTTTGCCTCTTCAATAGCGCCGACAACGTAAGCCGCGTTTCCTGCCGCAGAAATTCCCACTACAACGTCGTCCTTGCCCACGCCTGCTTTTCTGATATCATCGCAACCGTTTTCGTATTTGTCTTCCGCATTTTCGCCTGCGCGGAACATACGTTCATTTCCGCCTGCAATAATCCCGTTGACCGTATCGTAAGGTACGCCGAACGTTGGCGGACACTCGGATGCATCAAGCACGCCAAGTCTGCCCGACGTTCCTGCACCGATATAGAACAATCTGTGATCGGAAAGGAACGCCGCTGCTACCGCGTCTATTGCCTCCGCTATCGTCTTCGATGCATTTTCTACGGCTTTTACAGCATCATAATTTGCGGTGATCACAAGCCTCGCCATTTCCTCAGTGCTCATTTTATCCATATTCATGCTTTCAGGATTTCTCATCTCGGTTTTGTGCATTTTCATTTTATCTTATCTCCGTACGTTTTCTTGAAATTATCGTAAAAATTCGGGTCAATACTTCCCGCCGCCTTCGCGGCAATACGGCATGCTCCGTATATCTGAGGAACGTCATGAATAACAAGCTCTGCGTCTGTATATTTCCGAACATGTTGCAATACTATCTCTTTATGATTTTCAAATATTCCGCCCCCTGCTACAGCTCGCGGACGAACTCCGTACAGCTTAACGCCGAGGTTCAATAATTCCGCAAGCCTCATGGCGCTTTTATCGATTATCTTCTCCGCGTTTGAATCGTTAAGCTCATAAGCCTCAAAGACCGCGCTTGCAAGCGAGGCTATCGCTGATCGTCCCCCATCATAGAGTCGGCCGACCGCATCCCATATTTTTTTGACGTTAAGCTTTTCCTTCACCTTGCGGCAAAGTATTGACTCGGGTAATTTTTCATCTTCCTCTGAAAGCGAAATTCTGACTGCTTCGCGCCCGACGTCGTAACCGCTTCCCGCATCATCAAATAAATAGCCCCATCCTCCAAGTCTTTCGTAACTATCATCACGTCTGACATATACCACCGACCCCGTTCCGGAAATAACAGCCATATCAACCTCCTCTTCCATTGCAAAAAGATTTGCTGAATCGGTTTTTACAGAAATTTTTATATTCGGGAATTTTTCGGATAGATATTCGGTCATTCTCTTTGAATTGTCCGAGGTCGCCGCCCCCGCAATTCCGCAGAACACAGAATCAATAGAGGGATAACGCACGATCGAATCATAAATTCCGTCGTATATTATCTTAAGCGCCTTTTCCATTCCAAGATCGTTGGGATTACTGCACGCCCTCGTAAAACGTTCTACAACAGTTCCGTCATAGCTCGCCAATACGAACTCTGTTTTTGTTCCGCCGCCGTCTACGCCGAGAACAAGCTTTTCGCCTCTGTTTTTTACCAAATCATCTAATAACACGCCAAAAAACGATGATATTTCAACTAGATTTCCGAGATCGGGGGGAGCAATCGCACGCTCCCAAGCCGAAACCGCCTGAAAGCTAACGTTCATTTTTTTAGCAAACTCCTGTTGCGTAAGACCTCGCGAAATACGAAGCTCCCTTATTCTGTTTCCGATCCATAAAGTATCAAGCACAAGAAACACTCCCATACAGCTTATTTATTTACCTATATTATACTAAAGGTAAAAAACGTTGTCAACCAATTAATGATTTACTTTGCAACCGCATTCAATTATCAATTGAGTATAAATTGTTTTTTAACACTGCCTTATATGAAAAAGGGGCTATCTCATTAAGATAGCCTAAAAAAGAAAAAATACACAAAGTATGTCCCGAAAAGGAAACTGTATGGGCAATGGCATAATGGAAATTTTGTTCGGTAGGTTAAAGGTTGAGATGTATTACGGCGAAAAATTTGAATCCTCTCGGGGATTCATCGAAAAGTTGGAAGATTACATATATTACTACAACAACGAGAGAATATCTCTAAAACTAAAAGGAATGAGCCCAGTTCAATACCGAGCTCATTCGCAAACAACTTAATATTTAATTTTTGTCTAAACTTTGGGGTTCACTTCAGATATGTAATCTGAAGTGGCAATTTTATTTGCATCGATAGAAAAGTCAC
>JAZOPW010000307.1:0-2050 GCA_045655785.1 Eubacteriales bacterium | reverse complement strand
GCGAGATTCGGAGAAGATTATCAAACATTTGAACGGGGCAGAGATTACGTCAAGCACCGCAGATATTGATCTGACTCATTTAGCAGTTCAGCAATACGAGCGTATCTATGACGAAAAGCACGGCGGCTTCGGACGCGCTCCGAAATTCCCGACACCGCATAATCTACTGTTTTTGCTCGACTACTATGAGCGTTACAAAACAGCCTCATGTCTGAACATGGCGGAGCATACTCTCTTGCAGATGTACCGCGGCGGCATGTTCGATCACATTGGCTTTGGTTTCTGCCGCTATTCCACCGATAAAAAGTTTCTTGTTCCGCATTTTGAGAAAATGCTGTATGACAATGCGCTCCTGATCATTGCTTATTGCAAAGCGTATACGGTGACAAAAAAGGAGATATATCTTGAGATCGCAGAAAAAACGGCAAGCTACATTCTCCATGAAATGACCTCGGACGAGGGCGGTTTTTACAGCTCGCAGGATGCCGACAGCGAAGGTGAGGAAGGAAAATATTATCTGTTCACGCCTGCCGAGATCGTCGAGATTCTTGGAGAAAATGACGGTGAACGATTCAACAGTCATTTTGATATAACGGATGCAGGGAATTTTGAAGGTAAGAATATCCCCAATCTCTTGAAAAGCGATCCCTTGGATGATTCCTTTGAGACTTTTTTTCCCAAGATTGACCAATACCGTAAAAAGCGAACTGCTCTCCATCGTGATGAAAAGATATTAACGTCGTGGAACAGCTTGATGGTCGTCGCTATGTGTGAGCTGCATCTTGTCAGCGGGAAGGAAACCTACCTTGTCGCCGCCCAAAACGCAGACCGCTTTATACGGAAATATCTGTGTGACGATGATACTCTCTACGTCAGCTTTCATATGGAAAAACGGGGTGTGAGAGGTTTTCTCGATGATTATTCCGCGTATATTTTCGCGCAACTGTTGCTATATCGCGCGACGTTCAAAAGCAACTATTTGGAACGTGCAAAAAGCTTGTGCGATTAGGTCATATCGGATTTCGTTGATAACACAAGTGGATTTTATTTATACGGCAACGGTCACGAAGAGCTTATCCTGCGACCGAAAGAAACCTACGACGGAGCAATTCCAAGCGGGAACTCGCTGATGGCGTATAATCTTGTTCACCTATCTTTGCTCACCGATGAAGAAAGATACAAAGTCGAAGTGGAACGGCAGCTTGATTTTCTTTCCCCAAGCGCAGCGCAATATCCTACGAACCACACTATGTTTTTGACAGCGCTTTTGGAGTACGAAAATCCACCGATAAAAATAACGGTCGTTCCCGATGAACAAACAGACAAATGCACCTTGCCCCTTGCATTTCCTCCAGACGCGGTTATCATTCTTTTAGATACCCCCACAAAAGAATATCCTCTCAAAAACGGCATGACCACCTATTACGTGTGCCGAGGTCACAGTTGTTTGCCGCCAACCAACAACCCCAATGAATTGTTTAAAAATGTGCACACTTAATCACGGAAAGGAGTGATGAATATGTCTGAAAATAAAGATACGAAAAAAGAGCGAGAGCCTAAAGATAAAAAACCTCTCACCAAGCCCGGCGATATCAAGGGCAAGATCGATGTTCCCGACACCCGTGAACGCAGAGATGGTCCCGGCGGAAATTGAATTTTTAAAAATAACCAACATTCGACAATATATTTTCTTCCGTTTTGGGAAATAATAACGGTGAATACAAAAACGGAGGTATATATGTTCAAACACGAAAAACAGTTATTTCATCCCGTAGAGGTGGAGAGACCGAATCCGCAGTATGCCGTTTTGCTTCAAGAGCAGCTTGGCGGCGGCAACGGAGAACTCAAGGCGGCTATGCAATATATGTCGCAAAGCTTTCGCATTAAAGATCCCGAAATCAAGGATCTTTTCCTCGACATAGCCGCAGAGGAGCTGGGGCATATGGAAATGGTGGCGCAGACCATCAATCTGCTCAATGGTCACGACGTAGACGCGGCAAAGGTGCAGGCGGGAGAGATACAAGCACACGTTCAGAACGGACTCAATCCG
>JAZOPW010000306.1:0-5944 GCA_045655785.1 Eubacteriales bacterium | reverse complement strand
AGCCGAGAATCTCCCTCTCATCGTGGGAGGCTTGGGAGATTTTTTGAAGGATTGCACCGTGCGCTCATGGCTGGGCAATTACCCCCACG
This sequence comes from Eubacteriales bacterium, assembly GCA_045655785.1. Taxonomy (GTDB): domain Bacteria; phylum Bacillota; class Clostridia; order Oscillospirales; family CAG-272; genus UMGS1865. The sequence continues at coordinate 5,855 of JAZOPW010000306.1, read as the reverse complement.
TAAACAACGCGCTGATGCAATTTGCGGAGCAGACACCGCACACGGCTTTTGTCTCTGCCGAGGGGCTTACGTCGAACTCCGACCGGTTGCATTTTAACCACCGTTCTCTGCAGGAATTCGGACTGCGGTATTACGCCGCCTTCCGATCTCTCGAGGACACAAGCCGAATGCTTGACGAGACGCACAAAAGCGACGCCACCACACGCACCGAAATGGAGCAGTTGTGAGGGAATCAAGCGGAAATCATCAAAAGAGTCCCAAAATGAAAGCCCAAAAGGGCAGACCCCGAAAAAAATATGCCCCCCAAAAGCAAACCGCTTTTGGGGGCATATTCAATGTTGGCTGACCGAATTTTAAATGACGCTTGCGTCACTCAACAATTTCTTTGCATTACTTCTTTATTCCAACATACCCCGTTTGCTCGATGATCGATTGCCCTTCATCGGAAAGGATCCAATTGATCAGTACCTCTACATTGGGGTTGGGGTTGTTCTGATATGTCACCGCATACACAGGGGTTACGATCGGGTAGCTTCCGTTTTTGATGTTTTCAACGGTAGGTGCCACACCGTCAACGGCAATCATTTTGATGTCGGGGTTTTTGATGATCCCCTCTACGTAATATCGGAACGAAAAGCCTATGGAGCCGGCTTTGCTTTGATAGTCCGCAACTTGCTCAATGATGCCGCCCATCCCTTTTATTTCTTTCGTTTCGGGCTCCATGATCGGGGTATCTCCCATAAAGCGGATCAGCATGCTTTGACTGCCGCTTCCTTTGTTCCGCTGAAAGGGGATGATCGCCTCGTCATTTCCGCCTACCTCGCTCCAATTTGTGATTTGACCCGAATAGATTCCCTTGATCTGTTCAACCGTCAATTTTTCGATGGGATTATCCTTATGAACAAAGAAAACGAAGGCTTCTGTACCGATTTGCGTATATTGGAAGACGGTTCCGCAACGCTTCGCGTATTCGACCTGCTCCTTTGAGGGCGCAGCACCCAAAAAGAGGTCGGTCTCTTTTTGGGCAAGCTTTTCATATCCATATACGGTGTTGTTGTATTCAAACACACCGTCATAGAGTCTGGTTGTCTCGGGATATACGGCATGGACAAACGCCGAATATACAGGGAAAGCCGCCGTTGCGCCGTCAATGATCGGAAGAGGATCTGACAGCTTCAGGGTCTTGCTGTCAAGCTTGACGATCTTTGAGTCCTCCGTGAAGGGCAAATATTCCTCCACGTTAATATTTGGCGTAACGTTTATTGTAATGCTTTCCTCATATTTTTCGATGCTGAACGGTACTGCAAACGCAATGCCGACAGCAAGTATGCCGCACGTCCAACCAAGTAAGTATTTTTTCTTTTTTCTCACCCAAAGGAACGGTAGAATCGAGGGAAGAAGCAGGATAGCGGCAACCGACAAAATGACTTGGGATGCGGTAATGCTCATGAAGGCTAAAATAAGCCCGACCATTCCGACAAGAAGAGAAGATATGAGCAAAATTGCCGTTAAGAGGATTTTTAAGATCAAAATGATCAATTCGCGGGTAGTTGTTCTGTTCATGCATGTCTCCTTTCATTTCTGCGGTTGTGCCGAAGGCTTGGTTGTGCTATTTCATGGTTGGTTTGTTTATATAAGTGGTCTCTTTGTTGAGCAGCCATGGAATAGTTGCGTTCACCCAAGCACTTTCTCCTTGAATCAAGGTTCCACACACATGGCAGAACCCCACCGTAAAGTAAAGATCATTTGAGTATCGCTTTTCTTGGCTACATTATAGCATAAATCCGTGAAGATTTCAACCGTTTCGCGCTAAATCGCGCAGAAGGGTTGATTTCGGGAGGATTCTGAACCGAACTTCGCACCCGCGGTGCTCGTAGCGAATTTGCTTGACGGCTGGACGCCGTCATTTTGCAAGCAAAACCGCAAAGTTCGCCGCGGCTCGCGGCACGTAGTGCCTGCTCGCACACGATTTCTCATAGCTCCAACCCATACGAAACAAAAGAAGCCCAACGCCTATGGCGTGGACTTCTTTTGTTTGCCTTAAACGGGTAAAAAGGTGTCTAAACAGGGGTAAAAACGAACAAAAGGTGTCTGTCAATTTTAAGATTAAATCCAATCGTATGTAACCCTTGTGGCATCCAGACTTATTTCTGCTCCCCAATATTTATTGCGTAAGAACCTATCTTTTCGCATTTTTCTTATGTCAAAATTTAATGTTATTTCTTTGAAGCAATCGACAGAATACTTGTATGACATAAATATGCAACCGTTTGTCAATTTGTTAAATGTATCGGGGTGTTCAGGCAAATCAATGATCTTATAGTTGTTTTTTCCATAGTACAATTTTGCATCACAGAAGGAATCGAAATCATACTTTACAACCAAGCGCTTATATTTATAATAGGGAGAGCCATCGGCATTTTGAACCCCCTGATCAAGATTGTCGTATGTAATGATCAAGGTACTATTTATAACCTCTATTTTTGAAGCATTTGAATCATGCATTGGATCCATTTCCATAAAGTTGTCCTTGGAATACATCTGTGCGTTCATCATTTCACCGCCTTTCTTGACTCCATTATATCATACTTTCGCAAATAAATCAAGGCGAAGCCTTGTATATCATCAAAAGTGAAGTTGCGGCAAGCCGCAGTGAAGTTATGCCCGGCGGCATTGTGAAGTTGCTCCTTCGGAGCAGTGAAGTTAAGTGTTCCGCATATCGTGCCGAAGGCACACTTCACGCACGAAGTGCGCTTCACTTGCGAAGCATACTTCACGTTCCGCGCAAGCGGAACACTTAGTTCAAAAAACGCACCTTTGTCGGTAGACAAAAGTGCGTTTTTTGTTGGCAGGGGCAGGAGGATTCGAACCCGCGACCCACGGTTTTGGAGACCGGTACTCTACCAGCTGAGCTATACCCCTGTGTGCAGGATTCTGCAACATTCCATATTATATCACATTCTTTCGGAAATTGCAATACCTTTTTTAAAAAAATTTTTATTTACTTTTTTCTGTGCGTATGTTATAATGTATTCAGTAGCTATTTGCGGTCGGCGTCAAGACTTTTTTGTCATGTCACCGCGCCGCGTCTTTTGCTTCGATTGCTTTTACATCCGATCGATTGGAGGTATCTCATGAAAATGCTTCATGCATCCAAAAAAACAGCTCTTCTTTCCTTGACCGTTCTGCTTGCCTGTCTCTTGTCGTTCGGCATTTTTTCTGCCACGGCTTTTGCGGCGTCGGCTCAAACACAGACGGCATCGTCGGGCTCGTCCGACTCCTATGCCCGTGAACAGCTGAACGGTGCGGGCAAGGTCTTATACGATTATTTGAAAGCCGAGATCACCGCGGTCGCAAACGGCTCGGCGACCTCAACCGTCTTCGCCCTCGACGAAAGTGCGCTTGCCTCCAAGGGCGTCAAAATATCCTGGAGCCGCTTTGAGCTTGGCGTCTCGGGCTTTACAAACGACAACGCCTCTCTTGCCGCCACGGCATTTTGGGCGCAATTTGACATTGTAAAGGTGCTGGACGCGCTATTGCATGACTGTCCCTATGAGCTTTATTGGTATGACAAGACCACGGGCGTCTCGAGAAGCTGCAGTATGCGCATGAGCGGAAGCAACGACGTCTACGATACGGTTTCCATTACATCGCCTGTGATCATCTTCAGCGTCTCTTCCGAATTCCGCCCCGCAAGCGGCTACGACCCCTCCGCTCCCTCGGTGGACCGCACCAAAACGCAGGCAAGTCAGTCGGCTCTTACGGCGGCGCGGGCGATCGTCGCAAAATACGCCGCGCTTTCCGACTACGAAAAGCTGAACGCCTACAAGGACGAGATCTGCTCGCTGGTCTCCTACAACAATGCGGCGGTAGACAGCTCCTATCGGGGCGGCTACGGCAACCCCTGGCAGCTGCTCTACGTCTTTGACGGCGATCCCTCGACCAACGTGGTGTGCGAGGGCTATTCCAAGGCATTTCAGCTTTTGTGCGATCTTTCGACCTTCAAGGGCAGGGTCGCGTGCTATACCGTCAGCGGCATGATGTCGGGCGGAACGGGAAGCGGCGGACATATGTGGAATCTCGTTCGCATGGAGGACGGGGAGACCTATCTGGTTGACGTCACCAACTGCGACACGGGTACGGTTGGACAGAACGGCGGTCTGTTCCTCTCGGGAACCGAGGGGTCGATCGCCTCCGGGTATTTGTTTGTCATCAATGCGCAAAATCGGGTTGCTTACTCCTATGACAGCAAGGAGCTTCAGCTGTGGGGCTCGGATCAGAGCGGCATTCTGGGGGTCTGTGAGGCATCCTATGTGCCGTCGGCGATCTCAGTTGAGCCGAGCGGAACGATCACATACGACGGTCAGCCGATCAGCGCGGGAACCGCGAACGCCGATATTCTTTACTCCTGTAAGGGTGGAACCGACCTGACTGCGCGCTACAATTGGACGGTTACCTGGTTCGTTGACGCGAACGGGTCGATTGGGAACCGTCTGATCGCGGCTCCCGTGGACGCGGGAACCTATTGGGTCACCGTGACCGCAAAAAACAAGACCGATCAGAATGACGTCAAGACCGTGTCGGCAAGATTTACGGTCGCAAGAGCGCCGCTTCACGTTGTGAGTGCCGCCGCATTGGATAAGATCTATGACGGAACCGCCTCGGTCAGCATCACCTCGGTCACGCTTGGCGGCGTGGTGTCGGGGGATCGCGTGTCTGTCGAGCTTGGCTCGGGCATTACGGGAACGCTAAAGCGTGCCGATGCAGGTCACTATGACAAGCTGACCCTGCAGGCTCTCGCCTTGACGGGCAACGATGCGCATAACTACACCATTTTTGTGGGCGGTGAGGTCACCACGTCGGTTACCGTCAATCCCAAGAACCTTGTGGGGCTGGAGGGGACTCTGATTCTGCCGCAGGGCGGCTATACATATGACGCCACGCCGAAAACGCCCGACGTAACGCTGAAAAACGGCGATGCTGTCCTTGACCCTGCGCTCTATACGCTTTCCTATGCAAACAACGTCCACGCGGGAAATGCGACCGTAACGGTCAAAAGCACGGGTGGAAACTATATCTTCAATGATCTGACGCTCGGCTTTTCGATCGCGAAAAGGGAGCTGACCTGGGACGCCTCCGCGCTTGAGGCAAAGCGATTGGACAGCGATTCGGGCGAGGTCGGCGTCACGGGCGTTCTGAAGCTGAATGGGCTTGTGGGAGACCTGACCTATACCGCTCCCGCGCTCCTGACAAATGGCTTGGATCAATTCCGCGAGCTTGGTGAGTATGAGGTGGAGGTCGTTCCCGCCGACGGCTCATGGGGCTTTGACAGTGCGGCATTTGCCGACTATATCCTGCCGATCGCGGCACCCAAGGTGGTTGCCGTGATCTATCATGAGCATCTGTTTGAGGATGAGGTCTGCACGCGTTGCGGTGCCGCGTTCTCCGAAACCACCGAGCAACCCGAGGCGGATGACACCGCCGAAACAGAGTCTACCAAGGAATCCCGAGACGAGGACGAAACCCGACCGAGCGGAGGCAATCCTTCGGACAGCCTTGACTTCGGTTGCATGGCGGTGACCCTTCCTTCTGCGACATGGCTGGCTGTGATGGCGGCATGCGCGCTGGCTCACTGCAAAAAAAGAAGAATTTGAGAAAGGCGATCCCGAATATATGAAATCGGTCAGAAGTTACGTTCCGGAGGAAGCACTGTTGCATGACAAGCAAAAGGAGACCTGCCGTCTCTTTCGCGAGGATCTTGCTCTGGTGAATACGAGAGATCATTTTCGCGTTGTGGTCAGTAGAGGCTCCTTTTTCACCGTGGGAAGGCACGCATATGCGTGCGGTAGCTTTGA
>JAZOPW010000305.1:0-15640 GCA_045655785.1 Eubacteriales bacterium | reverse complement strand
AGGCAGGTACCTATATGGTTGCCGCCGCGGCAACAGGGGGATCGGTTCGGATCAATTCGGTGATCCCCAAGCACGTTGAGACGATTACGGCAAAGCTTTGTGAAATGGGAGTCGAGGTGGAGGAATTTGACGATTCTGTCGTGGTCAAATGTGTGGGTCCCTTGCGAAACGTCAACATCAAGACCCTTCCCTATCCCGGATTTCCCACCGATATGCATCCGCAATTTGCTCCCCTTCTCTGTCTTGCGGAGGGTATCAGCTGTGTGCAGGAGGGCATTTGGGAAAATCGCTTCCGTTATGTGGATGAATTGCGTAAAATGGGAGCTAACGTCATCCTGAACAGCCGCACGGCAACCTTTGTGGGCATTGATTCCCTCACGGGCGCGCCTGTGGAAGCCATGGATCTGCGTGCAGGTGCCGCACTTGTCATCGCGGGGCTTGCGGCAAACGGTGTCACCGAAATCGGTGGCGTCAACTATATCAAGCGCGGCTATGATGACATCGTGGGAAAGCTTCGCAGATTGGGTGCTGATATTGAAGAGGTTACATTCCCTTGAGTCTTCCGTCGCGTTGCTTGATACAAGGTCGTTATCAAACATATCAGATATAAAAAAGGAGTTCTTTTATGAAGCGTCACATCAAAATTGTGATCGCTCCCGATTCCTTCAAGGGTAGTATTTCGGCACGAGATGCCGCAGATGCCATTGCCGAGGGGTTGACCGTTGAAGCAAAGGAAGTGGCGGAGCTTGAGCTGTTGACTGTTCCGATTGCCGACGGCGGTGAAGGAACGCTGGATGCGTTGGTGTCGCCCGACGCAATGATCTCCTGCCGTGTAACAGGAACAGGAAATGAGCCGATTGCGGCACAGTATGGATATATTGGAGAGACCGCGGTCATTGAAATGGCACGCGCGGCGGGTTTGACGTTGGTTCCCGAGGAAAGGCGCTGTGCCGCAACCGCTACGACATTTGGCGTGGGAGAGCTGATCAAGGATGCGCTTGACAAGGGCTTTCGCACCCTGATGCTGACGGTTGGAGGCAGCGGCACAAACGATGGCGGCTGTGGAATGCTTGCGGCATTGGGTGCGCGCTTTTGGGATTGCGACGAAAAAAGCTTCATTCCAACCGGCGGGACGTTGGATCGGATCGATCGGATCGACCTGACGGAGCTTGATCCCCGACTTAGGGAGACTCGCTTTTTGATTGCCACCGACGTAAAGAATCCGCTTTGCGGTCCTCACGGTGCCACACGGATTTATGCCCGACAGAAGGGTGCTGACGACGTCTCGCTCGATCGGATGGAAAGCGGAATGCTTCATTACGCAACCCTTTTAAAAACACTTTGCGGTCGCGACGTTTCCGTGGTGGACGGCTGTGGCGCGGGTGGCGGACTTGCCGCTCCCCTGTTGGCTTTTTGCAACGCCGAGATCCGCTCGGGGATTGATGCCGTTCTGGAATCGGTAGCCTTTGAGGAAAAGCTGAAGGATGCCGACGCGGTGATCACGGGAGAAGGTAAGATCGATCTTCAAAGCCTGTACGGAAAAGCCATCAGCGGTGTTGCCAATGCGGCACGTGCGCAAGGCATTCCGATCTACTGCTTTGTCGGATGCGTGGGAGATGACCCGAAGCAGCTGAAGGCACTTGGAATCTCCGAAATCTATACCCTATCCGAAATTGCTCCATCGCCCGAATATTCCATGAAGCATGCAGATCTTTTATTGAAACAGCTCGCGGGACGGTTTCTTTCTTCCTTCCTTGCGCAAGCATGATCCTGAATTGGGGCAAAAAATTGATTCATATAAACAAAAGCACGAGAGTTCGATACCCTCGTGCTTTTTGTTTGGTTTCTAAAAACGAAAAGTCCCTCTTGAAGAGATTGTTTTTTGAAGCGATTCAATTCTTTTTGTATTTGTCCATTTCAAGCAAAACACGATAAAGATGCTCTTGCTCCTCTTTCGTCTTTGCCGACAGAAATTCGTAGCATTCAAGCGGAATACTGCGCCCTCCATTTTCTTGTGTGCCAAGCTTCTCAAACAACTCTGACAATGAAACCTTCAAAGCTACGGAAATCTTTTCTATACTTTCTATTGTGGCGTTTTTTTCACCTCGTTCAAGTTGACCAATGTATGTGGGATGACAACCCGAAAGCTCAGCAAGCTTTTCTTGACTCAAACCTTTAGCTGTTCTGTAATTTCTGATTCTTTGCCCTAAAACCTTTGCAATATCACTCATAATGATCCTCACTGTTATTTACTGTAAATTCCATCCGCAAATGCACACAGCACATTTGCGGATGTTTTTCTTTATATAATCGTGTAACTCAACATTTCGTAATGCAATCGGGTCCCCTCATCGGTACCTGACGGCAAAAGTGCCAATGCGATGAACAAGGGTTCGCTATCCGTGCGGTCAAGCTCGCGTAAATATGCGTACTCTCCCTCGATCCTGATCACTTCATAGTCCTTCGGTTCCAAGGCATTTCTCTCCTTTCTTTCAGGCAACACCGCACAATTCACGGCTGATGCCTAATACTGAACATGAAAAAAATTCGTGCCGGTCAGCTCGGCGGAAATCGCACAGACGCGGTTTCTCTCGTTGATCGATATCAGGATCAAGATATTGCCCCGTTCGGCGCGTATCATACCGGCGCCCGTGTGTGTGACACGAAAATGATGCTCGCTCAACCGCTCATGCGCGATATTGGCACGGTCACCGATCCGAATCCCCACAATTTGATGCTCGGTGTTTCCGTCAAGCAGATAGACACCGGTTATTCGCTCCCCGCCCAACAACAGATCGGGATACTTACTTGTCTTGACCTCTGCACAAGCATCGGCATAGCAATACTTTGAAAAGCCGAAAAAGCCCTCGTTATATTCCTTGTATTCTTCCAATCTGACGTCATCCGTCCAAAAAGAGGAGCCAAGATCAAAATCAAAGTCAGACGCACGGTTAAAAGAGGAAATCTCTATGACACCTGTCCATCTTACCGTACCGATCATCAGGATCAAAAGCAGGATCACAGACACCGTCACGATCGCCTTTCTTTTTTTGCTTTGAAAGAACCCCATCATATTCCTCCGTAAGGTGATACACACTCAAGCAGTCGCTTTTTCGGCTGAACGGTTACAAAAATAACACCTACACAATATATTTGTATAAAACATGCAAAATCATTATAACACAAACTTATGAACATATCAATACCAAAACCAAAAAAAGACAGACTCGCATCGAGCCTGTCTCATTTTTTAGTTTTATTTTGAAATAAACATCTGGGTCCAATAGTTACCGCTTGCAACATATCCCACACCGATTCTTGTAAATGATGTGTTCAGAATATTGGCACGGTGTCCGGCGGAATTCATCCACGCATTCACCACCGCCTGAGGCGTTGCATACCCCTTTGCAATATTTTCACCTGCACTTCGGTAAGAGATACCGAAATTTCGAATCATTTCGAATGGAGAACCGTATACGGGGCTCGTATGAGAAAAATAGCGATTGTCTTTCATATCCTGTGATTTATAACGCGCAACGCGGCTCAGCTCCCAGTCGTATGTAAGCTCCTTCAATCCGTTTTGATCACGGATCTCATTTACCAATCTTACGATCTCATTCTCGTAAATCAGAATCGATGACTCGATTTCGGGAATGGTAAGCACTTGTCCCGGATAGATCAGATCGGGGTTTGCAATGTGTGGATTTGCACTTTTGATCTCACTGATTCCCACCTGATGCTTGACGGCGATTTTCCACATGCTGTCCCCCGATACGACCGTATAAGTCGTTGCGGCAGCAGACACGCACGGCATCAATATCCCAACTGCCATGATAGTGCTTATCATAAACAGCAATATTTTTTTCATTTACTGATTCCTCCTTCGGATAGCATTTACGGCAAATTACATGCACATTACCGCACCTATTATACCATATCCGAAGGAGAAAATCAAACTGTAAATTTAGGTAATTATCTTTGAATCACACCGCAAGCGATCTTTGCCCCCGCATTGCCCGAGGGTTGGGTACTGAAATCATCCAAAGAAGAATGAATGATCACGGTTCTCCCCACGACCTCTTCGACCGAGAACCGATCGGTCAGAAATGCAGAAAATGCATAGCAGTTTGCACCAAGCAAGGGCAACAGATCCCCCGCATGATACGGATGGGGACAGTCATTCGGGTTATAGTGCATACCGGCATCGGCAAACGGATCTGCCGCATTGCCCGTACAGCCCTCCCCCTCATGAATGTGAAAAGCAAAAATCGGGCTCTCACAGTCGTTTTCCGACATTGGAAGTCCGCCAAGCTCGGTCACGACCAATACACCGTATGCGGTTTGGTAAAACCGAATATTCCCTTTGATGAAAGGATAGGCTTGACTCCCCCGTACCCTTGCCATTGCCTGTGGACGTCTTCCGATCAATGCGGCAAAATTGGGACTGACATTCTCTTGGTTCCTGTACATGCGCACACCTCTTCTCTGTTTTTTCAAAGTATATGTTCCGCGACATGCGAATGTGACGAAACAGACAAAAAACAGTGAGTCAGATACGCTTTGGCATTTGACTCACTGCTGTTCTTACAGAAGAGATTGTCCGTTAATATGCAATTGGAAATGCAGTCCAAGGGTTTGTGCCGCCTTTCGGCAAAGGATCATTCGGTCTAAAAAAATCTCGAAATAATCCATTACCGCGCTGTACTGTGTTTCGATCTCCAAGGAAAGGAGAACGGCGGAACGCTCCTCGTTGATCGTCAGACTCGCTCTGCTGACCGAATAATTGACGCGGTCATGGATATCAAAAGTGGCAAAATCACTGTTTCGCACACGGCTGCGGCGAACGTCTGATTTGTCGGCTAAGATCAATGCAGCCGCAATGGGATTGACAGGAACGCCTGTTCCCTCGTCATGATTGCCGATGGCGGTGACGATGGTTGCAATATCTGCCGCTTCCATTCCAAGATGATCCAGCAGACGGAACGCCATGATCGCGCCGCTTTGCGAATGATCGACACGGTTGACAAGATTTCCGATGTCATGCAAATATGCCGCCATTTGCGCCAGCTCCACATCGTGTGGGTCGTATCCCAGCGTTTCCAAAATATATCTTGCGGTCTGCGCCACCCGACAAACATGCGCAAAGCTATGCTCGGTATATCCCAGCGCAAAAAGTGATTCGTCCGCACGCTTGATATAGGTACGGATTTCCTCATTTTTAATCAATTCCTCATATGTCAGCATAATCTGATCCTCTCATTTTTTTCTTTGATTTCAGTATATCTCAAAAATGTAAACAAAAATCTTTGTATCCATAAATAAACTGTTAACAGAAGAGAGAAGAAATCAAAAATTACATTTTATAATAGATTGTCGCTCATGTGATGCTTACAAAAAAAGAAAAAACTTTTGAAAAAGTGGCACACCTTGGCACAAGGTGGCACAAATGGCACACTTTTTGAGGGTAAAATGTGGCTACACAGAACGGAAAGAGAGGTGATAAACTTGGTGTAGAACGAAAAACCGACAAGGATGAGAAGAATACTCTGATCCATGCGGCGGCAAACGGTACCCTTTCGGGTAAGCTGAAAAAGTACCTCAAGGGATGTCGTCCGCCTGCGAATACCGACCTCAAAAAGGATCCCGGGCGTCTGCCCAATCTCGCGGGCTTTTGTGCGACCATGGGCTGCGGAACGCAGGATGCCGCTGAACTTAAGCGGCATTACCCAAGGATTTTTGATTTCCTTTGTGCGGTACTCGAGGACGAGGTCCTCAACTTTTCACATTCCCCTGCTCTATTGAATTCCTACCTGAAGGAACGCTTGGGCTATGGAGAAAAAAGTGACTCCGACGACACGGATATTCCACTGCAACCGATCTTTGAGCACGACATTCTGGCGGACGGTGAATAGCATGCCACCACAGAAGCTGTTTATCAAAGGAAAGCCAAGCCGACGGCAACAGGATTTTTTTGATTCCCGTACGCGCTATACAGCCTACGGCGGCTCGCGCGGCGGTGGGAAATCCTGGGCATTGAGACGCAAGCTTGTCGGGCTTTGCTTACGGTACGGAGGAATCCGCTGTCTGCTGATCCGACGCTCCTATGCCGAGCTCAAATCCAACCACGTTCGCCCCCTGCTTGCAGAATACGGAAGGTTGCTCTCCTATCGGGAAAGCGAAAAATGCCTGTATTTTCAAAATGGGAGCACGATCGCACTCGGATACTGTGCATCTGACCGTGATTGCTTGCGCTATCAGGGTCAGGAATATGACATCATCGCCATCGACGAGGCAACGCAACTGAGCGAGCATCAGTTTTCGATCTTTAAGGCCTGTCTGCGAGGCGTGGATGACGTTCCAAGACGCATGTATCTGACCTGCAATCCCGGCGGAGTTGGTCACAATTGGGTAAAAAGGCTGTTTATCGACCGCAATTTTCATCCGGACGAGGATCCGTTGGATTACCGCTTTATCCCGGCACAGGTCTATGACAATCCCGTGCTGATGGCGTCCGACCCCGATTACGTCCGACAGCTGGAAACGCTTCCGCCAAAATTGCGTGATGCCTGGCTTTTGGGGCGTTGGGACGTCTTTGAAGGACAGTTCTTCCCCGAATTCCGCTCGGAGGTTCATGTGATCAAGCAGTCTATGCTCCCCACGCACCTGCGACACTTCGTTGCATTTGACTACGGCTTTGATATGCTGGCGGCGTTGCTGTTGGGAGTGGATGCAATCGGAAACCTGTACGTTTTGCGTGAGGTCTGCGCACCCGATCTGACGTTGCGTGAGGCAGCCGAGCAGGTTGCAAGTCTCTGTGCGGGCGAAGCGGTTACCTACGCGGTTGCATCTCCCGACCTTTGGAACCGACGGCAGGACACCGGCAAAAGCGGCTTTGAGATCATGCAAGGGGTAAGCGGAATGCCACCGATGTGCGCGGCTGATAACCGCCGTGTTCCCGGTTGGCGCATTCTGCGGGAATACCTGAATCATGAAAGCGACACGCCAAATCTCTATATCGGAGACAGGTGCGGTGAGCTGATCCGCTGTATCCCCGCCTTGCTGTGCGATCCCAAGCGTCCCGAGGATGCCTCAAACGAGCCTCATGCAGTCACGCACGCCCCCGAAGCCCTGCGCTACGCCGTCATGAGCAGGTCTGCGGCTTGGCATGACGAGGAGCTTCCCGACAGAAACTTCCGTATCCCCAAGCCAAAAAAATCTTTAATTTAAAATCATCGGACAAGCAGTCGTTTTGGTTCTGTGTGGCGACAATTGTCCGAGGAAAGGAAAAAACATGGCAAAAATCAAGCCGGAACAAGCCTATGCAAAAGAGGTCTTCCATGAATTTCAAGGACTTGGATCGGGGCATTCCAAAAAAGGGAACATCGCCTCGGATATGCGGAATTTCCGCATTCTTGCGGACGGCTCTCTGCAAAAGCGCAGCGGCACAAAATGCTTTGCGAACATTGGTGAAAGCATTCGCGGATTCTGGAAAGGAACACTGAACGGCTCAACCAAAGCCTTTGTCGTAACGACGGAATATATTTACCGATTGGAAAATGACAATCCGATTTTGATCGGTGCGCTTGGAGTGACCGGAAAGCCCGTTCGCTTCTTCCTCTACCGTGGGTATCTCTACCTCATGGACGGTATCTCGCTTCGCGTGTATATTCCCGCAAGCGACAGCTTTCAGATTCCGATCGGATACGCACCGCTCTACGGACGCAATTGGCATCCAACAAGCGGCGGTACGGTATATGAGCCGATCAATCTGCTCTCAAAGCATTTGCGGCTCCATTATCTCAACACCACAGGCAGTACGGTTTTTCGCTTACCCTTTTATGTAGACTCGATCGACCAGGTTCGTGTGGACGGCTCGTTGACCAACAGCTACACGCTATCCGAAAGTAAAAACGCCTTCACCCTGAATGCGTCAAGCACGGGTGGCTCTGTCGAGGTGGCATTCACCGTTTCGATGGACACCAATCTTCGAACCGAGCTTTTGAGAACAACCGCCTTCTTTTGTGACCGTGTCAATCGGCGCGATGCCGTCGTTCTTTACGGTTCTCCCGCTAAAAATCTTGTTTTTTGCGGCGCACAGGTGGATGACTCCATGCTGTTTGCTTCAAAAACGGCTTATCCGACCACCGACCCGCTCTACATCAAGGATGATACGGTCCTGACCCTTGGCTCCGAGCCGATCAACACGCTCTATTCCAATCATGACCGAATCCTTGCATTCCACGAAAACGGAGCATACGCACTCTCCTTCTCCGAGGAATCGGATACAGTCGAGGCTTATCCGCTCCTTCACGGAATGGGATCCCTTTCGGTTTGTGCAGAGCTTTATCTGGACGGCGATCCCGTGGTGATCAATCAAGGCGGAATCTTTGTGCTGAAATCGCCGTCGGGAGATCCCGACGAATTTACGGTCACAAAGCTTGACGGCGGTCTTTCCCCGCTCCTTGCCGACGGGTTTGCCGATCGTGTGATCGTATGTGATGACCCGGCACACAGAGAGCTTTGGTTTTGCGATCCGACAGACGGTACGGTATGGGTCTATCAGACCGAGCTCGGTGATTGGGTTGCATTTGACGCGATCGATCCCGTCTGCTTCTTCCATATTGACGGAACAGTGGGCTATGCGTCGGGAGGCAGACTTTGTCAATTTGATGAAAATCTGACCGATGATGACGGTGAGGCAATTACCGCCTACTACAAAACGGACTTTTTGAGCCTCGGCTATCCCGAACGGCTGAAGCGGTCGCTCCGCGTGTCCTTATGTGCCGACTGTAAAGGCAACGTCATAGAAACCACGCTGAAAACCGAGCGTGGGGGCAACCGCATTTCGTCGGAAGGAACGCAAGAAGACAAGCCCGATTTCTTTGATCATCGCGTCACACTTGGAAGATTCCGTATGCTACAGGTCACGATTCGGGATATGGGATATACGCGGTCAAGGATCCGCAGGCTTGCTCTGTTTGCAAATCTTTAACTGAAAGGAGTTTTATGAAACATTTTATCTCAACTGCGTGGCAGGAATATGAAGCGGGAAAGGACTACAAGCGTAAAATCGGATTGTACGAGACGGTGCGTCGGAATGAACGCTTTTACCGCGGAGATCAATGGCACGGCAGTGAATCCGAGCTTCCGCGTCCCGTATTCAATCTGGTGCGCAGGATCACAGATTATCTCATCTGCTCGGTCATGCCGGGAGATCTTTTGATCCATTATTCCGATGACAAGCTTCCCTTCCTCAACCGCGCCGTATTGCGTGAGCGTGTCAATGAAGGAATCGCTATTCTCAATCGGAACGCCTCTTACCGTTGGAAGCGCGGTGGCATGAAGGCACTCGCACACAAGGCTCTGCTTAATGCCGCCATCTCGGGAGACGGGGTCTTCTACTGCTGGTGGGACGGAAGCCTGCGCGACGGTCAGCTCTACACGGGTGACATTCACACCGATCTGATCGACAACACCGACCTCTTTGTCGCCGACGTCAATTCAACCGACATTCAGTCGCAGGAGTACCTGATCCTTTCGGGTCGCGCCTCGGTATCTGCTTTGCGGTGTGAGGCACTTGCAAACGGTCTTTCCCATGCAGAGGTTGCAAAAATCGTAAGCGACAGTGAAGCCGAGGTTACCCCGGGAGATCTTTCCACCTTTGAATTGAAGGGCTCTGAAAAAGCAACCTATCTGATCCGATTTTCCCGCGAAAACGGTGAGGTCATTTTTGAAAAATCGACCAAGGACTGCGTAATCTGCCGCGTTCATACGGGGCTTACCTACTATCCCGTTGCCTACTTCAATTGGCATCCCAGCAAGGGGTGCTTCCACGGATCGGCACCTGTCAGCGATATGATCGCCAATCAAAAATATGTGAACACCGCTTATGCGATGGTCATGAAGCATATGTATGACACGGCGTTTTCAAAGGTCGTATATGACAAATCGCGCATTCCCGAATGGTCGAACGAGGTAGGCGAGGCAATCGCGGCGGTAGGCGGCGGTAACGTTTCCGACGCGGTATCGGTGGTTGGCGTCGGCAAGATGCAGGACGGATATCTGGATCTGGTAAACGACGTCATTGAAAACACGAAAAAAATGATGGGAGCGACCGATGCGGCAATCGGAGACGCCGCCGCAAACAATACCAGTGCCTTGATGGTTCTGCAGGAGGCCTCCAAGCTGGCTCTCTACCGCGTCACATCGGATTTCTGCCGCTGTATCGAGGAGCTTGCCTCGATTTGGGCTGATATGCTTTGCACCTACTGTCCGCCCGAGCGTCTGCTTGTGACCGAGGACGCGGAGGGACTCCATGCGGAGAATCCCGATTTTGCATTGCTGAAGGGTGAATTGTTGCGTGCATCTGCCGAGATCCGACAGGTCAGCAGTTATACCCCTGCCACTACGGTCACGTTCCTCGATAAGCTGTTGGAAAACGGCTACATCGACGTCAAGCAATATCTGGATCTCTTGCCTCCCGGCACGCTCAATGACCGTGATGCATTGGTTCAGGCAATCGAAAAGAAAGGAGCTTTAAAGGATGAATGATGAAGAGATGGTTACAGAAGCAAAAATGGAAGAGAATGCAGAGACGGGCGATCCGATACCGTCGGAGGTTGAGGAGAGCCGAGAGGATGCAGAACCCCTCGTGGTCGCGGATGAAAACGCTTCTGCAGTTTCTGATGATCCCTGTCAGGATCCTGATTCTGGTGCTTCCGAGACTTCTGAAGCACCTGAAACGGAACAGCTGGAGCAGCTGCGAGGTGAACTGACGCGCCTGCGCGCAGAGCTTGCCGAACGCGATACGTTTTTATCCCGAATCGGCAATGACTGCACCGAATTTCAGCAGCTTTATCCGAAAACCGCGCTCTCGGAGCTGCCGGACGAGGTCTGGCAGGATGTTAAGCGCGGGATCCCGATTGCGGCGGCATTCGCACTTTCCGAGCGCAAGCGCACACTTGCCGAAGAAAAAGCCGCTCTGTACAACCGTGACAACGAGCGTCGCTCGAGCGGTGCTCTGGAGTCAACCGCCCCCGATTATTTCTCCCCTGCCGAGGTGCGCTCCATGACACCCGGTGAGGTCCGTGCAAATTATCAAAAAATCATGCAGTCGATGCAAAAATGGCATTGACCTAAAAACAAAAAATCATTTTTTAAAAAGAAAGGAATTTATCATTATGGCAATTACCAACTTTATTTCTACCGTTTGGAGTGAAAATCTGTATCGCGCACTTGACAAGCAGTACATTGCTGTTGCCAACTGCAACCGTGACTATGAGGGTGATATCCGCGAAAAGGGCAACACCGTCAAGATCTGTGGCTTGGGTGCGGTAAACGTATCCGAATATACCAAAAACATTGATATGTCCGCCCCCGAAACCCTTTCCGATGACGTGCGTGATCTTGTGATCGATCAGGCAAAGTACTTCAATTTCCAGATCGATGACATCGACCGCGCACAATCCACTCCCCATCTGATGGAAGCGGCAATGAAAAATGCGGCAAACGCGCTGGCTGATGACGCCGATCGCTACGTTTTCAGCCTGTACAACAGTGCCGGCACTGAAATTACGGCTGACACCGTCAGTGTAGACAACATCATCAACTACCTGATCGATGCACGTACCAAGCTCTTTGAAAACAACGTTTCCGATCCCAAGGACATTGTTTTTGAGGTTACTCCCGAGATCGCGGGCATGATCCTGAAGGCAAAGGTTCTGCTTGCCACTGACAACGGCGAGGCACTGGAAAACGGTTGCATCGGCTCGATCGGCGGTTGCAAGATCTACGTTTCCAACAACGTCTACAAGGTAGGCGGTGACTACGGTATCGAGCATAAGTGCATCGCACGTACCAAGCGTGCCATCGCCTTTGCCGAGCAGCTTTCCGAGATCGATGCATACCGTCCCGAGCGTCGCTTTGCAGATGCGGTCAAGGGTCTCCACCTCTACGGTGCAAAGGTCGTTTACCCCTCCGAGATGGTGCTGTTGAACATCCTCATGCCCGAATAAGGAGCGTGTCATGCTGTTTCAGGAATTGTATGATGCAGCCGTTCAATTGGTAGCCGAGGATCCTTCGCATGACACAAGCGAGGATTATGAGGAGCGTGCCTCTTACATTTTGGCAACCTTTTGCTCTCAATGTGCCGAGGCCGACCGTCTTTATCGGCTTGCCAACGGGCTTGGAAATCAGTCAACCCAAGCGGTAACCTATGTTCCGCTTAGCAACACATTTCCGCTGAGCGATCGCTTCGCTCCTGCCGCAACCTATTATCTTTCCGCCATGCTGACGGTTGATGAAAATGAAGAGCTGAGTGAAAAATTCTTTGCGCTCTACGCCGATGCACTCGCGTCGATCCGAGCCTCTCTTCCTGCGACAGCAGAAAAGATCGGTGACCGCTACGGCTTGCTCTGACCGTAAAGCCAAACATTGAATAAGGGCTGATCAAGCCCTTGGGGAAGAAGATGCTCTCCGAGTATTCTTCTTCCCCATCCTTTTGAGAAAGAGCATAAAAGTGGGATTCAACCGTTTGCCGCGGTTGAATCCCACTTTATCTTCATGTTGGCAGTCGATGCCGCCCTTTTATTCTTCGGAAATGCTTTGACACGCCTCGCGGATCTCATTGATCGAATATCCGTAACGGCAAAGAGAGGCAATCATGCGGCGGCGACCGTCGGCATCCTCGGGCAAAGCAACGTAATGCTTGCGGATCAGCGTGGCGCAATTTGCAGTAAAATCTACGCTCTCCAAAAGTTCTGGCAGGTTTGCCATGACCTCATTCCCAAAGCCGCGGGTCCACAGATGCGACTTGATGCGTTTGGCACCCCACAGCTTACGCAGGCATTTTTCCACCTCGCGCTGCAGGTCACTTTCCTCATTGATCAAGCCCATCTCCTGCAATTTATGGGCTGCGGTGTGTGCCACCTCGCGGCGATACCCATGACGCACCAGCTTTTGTGCCAGCATTTGTACTGAATTCGCACCGTAAGAAAGCAGATTTTCGCCGCAACGGATGGCAGTACAAAGAGTGGATGCCTCTTCCATGCGGTCAAAAAGCTCCTCGGATATTCTGCCGCGCGTGGGCTTGAGCTCATAATACTGCTCCACCGTCAAAATCAGGTTCTTTTGTTCCCGATGTTCCCCATTTTCAAGAACAACTCCAACCAATATCTCCGAGCCCTCACGTTGTGCGCGCAGGGATCGCACGGTAATGGAAAGCGGTTCGTGATCTACCGACTCTGAACAGATCATCACTCGTCGGCTCCGTCACCGTCGGAAAGACGAAGATCAAAATCGTCATCCTCGTCGTCTACCTCGAACTCCTGCTCCATCGTCACCTTTGCCTGCTCACTCATGGCACGTACCTTTGCCTCAACCTCTGCCATCAGGGCGGGGTCGGATTCGAGCAACAGGCGCACCTTTTCCTTGCCCTGTCCGATGCGTTCGCCATTATATGAGAACCAGGAGCCGCTCTTTTTGATAATATCGAGCGCAATGGCAAAATCCAGCACCTCGCCGCCCGTGGAGATGCCCTTTCCGTAAAGAATGTCAAATTCCGCAACGCGGAAGGGCGGCGCGACCTTATTTTTTACGATCTTACATTTGACGTGGTTTCCGTAAACATTATTACCTTCCTTCAGCTGCTCTGTCTTGCGTACATCGATACGGACAGAGGCAAAGAACTTCAGCGCGCGTCCGCCGGGAGTGGTCTCGGGATTTCCGTACATCACGCCGACCTTTTCGCGGATCTGGTTGATAAAGATGACAACGCAATTGCTCTTGGAAATGACACCCGACAGCTTTCGCATTGCCTGAGACATCATTCTTGCCTGTACGCCTACCATCGACTGTCCCATGTCTCCCTCGATCTCCTGTCGCGGAACGAGAGCCGCCACCGAGTCTACAACAATGGCATCCACAGCACCCGAACGAGCCAACGCTTCGCAGATCTCCAGCGCGTCCTCTCCGCAGTCGGGCTGAGAGACCAGCAGATCGTTGATATTCACACCCAACGCCTTGGCGTAAACCGGATCCAGCGCGTGCTCGGCATCAATGAACGCCGCCGTACCGCCATCCTTTTGTACCTCTGCCAGAATATGAAGCGCAACCGTTGTTTTACCCGAGGATTCCGGACCAAAGATCTCCACGATACGTCCGCGCGGAACACCGCCGATACCAAGCGCAAAATCCAAAGAAAGCGAGCCTGTATGTACTGCCTGCACCTCCATTTGTCGGTTCTCGCCAAGCTTCATGATCGAGCCTGCTCCAAAATCTCTTTCGATCTGCGACATAGCGGTAGCAAGCGCCTGCTTTTTGCCTGCCTCATCCAGATTGGTAGGCACGGGGGCCTTTGTCTTTTTTGCTGTTGCCATTGTGATTCGTCCTTTCTCCGCCGCATCATTTTCCTGCGGCATTTTTTCTTGCTCCTATTATACATCGTTTCTTCGGTTTTGTCAATAGGTTTTGAAAATATATTTTTCCATTTTTGGAATTTTAAATTTAACTCGAACAATTTATCATTTTCTTTTTCGGACTCGGATTCCAAAATCAGACTGACAAAAAGAGATCAAAAAACGGAAAAAGAATCTTTGCACCGATTTTTTTGAAAAAACTTTTTTATTCCCCTTGAAAAACTGAAAAGAAAATGGTATACTATAAGATGGTATATTTCAGCCATTATTTTCCCGAAAGGAATCAAACATATGACCGATAACGAAAAAAAGGAAAAAAAAGCAAAGCCCGCGCCTTCCAACGGTACCGAAAACATCTTAAATGAATTCGGCGCACCTGCGAAAAAGGCTACCGCATCGCCTTCCAAAAGTGATGTTGCGGTAAAGCACGCCGAGTCGGGCAATGCACCGCAAAATGCTCCGAAATCTCCCCTCTCGCCCGAAAAGTTGGTTGTCAATGAGAAGAAAGCACCCGACGAGGAAAAAGAAGAGGGCAAGAAGGAAAAGCCCGTCAAACCGAAAAAGAGTGGCGCGGAGTCTGCCAATGCGCCCAAAAAGGAAGCAAAAAAGGAGATCAAAAAAGAGAATGCCAAGCCGAAGGATCCCAAGGATCAGGTAAAGGCATCTACCGCAGAGCCCCCCAAAAAGGAGAAGGAGCAAAAAAAGAGCGACTCCTCCAAAAAAGAGGAAAACCGCACCGATGCGGATCTTCAACCGCGCTCGGCAAGACCGGCACATCGCGTCATGCCCTACGTTTTGATCATACTTGCGGTATTCGTGGGAGTCTCCCTGCTCCTCAATCTGCTCTGCAACTTCAACAACGTGCTGGAAAGCGATCCTTCTGCGCATTGGATGGGCGTGGTGGGCTATTACATCTGTTACGTCATGTTCGGACTCTTCGGACCTGCCGTTTACGTTCTTCCCATTCTGCTTTTGAATCTTGCTTTTTTCTGGAAAAAGTATATTGACCGCCGCATCACCATCTCCAAGATCGTGGCATCCTTCATTTTTCTGTTGGTTCTTGCCGCAGTCATTCATGTAACGGTGTTCGTCTTAGCCCCCATTCCCCTTGACCGTCGCGATATGTCGGTGAAGGATCTGATGTATTACGGTGCGCAAATGACGGGTGGCGGTGTGCTCGGCGGAAAATTGGGATATTTCTTCTACCATTACCTGAATGTTGTGGG
>JAZOPW010000304.1:0-3626 GCA_045655785.1 Eubacteriales bacterium | reverse complement strand
CTGTCAAAAGCCGTTTCAGCTTCAGCTCGCGACCTACATAGAAAATAATGTCAACAATCCGCAGTTCATGGTCTATCTGAACGGTGTTTTGAAGCAAGGTCTTGATGCCAATCATACCTACGTATATCTGGATACCCCCGGAGAATATGAGATTTATCTGTATGCTTACACCGGTAGAATGCGGCAATCGACGCACACAGGTGCGCCTCAGACCTCGCCTCTTCTTTCCGATATTGGTCTGCGTGCCGTGACGCGTAACGTAGAGCCCGAGGTGGAGCAGCTGTATTATGATATCAAGGTTCCGTTGGACACGCTTGACTTTTTGGATCCGAACGGACGCGAATATGCACAAACAGTAGAGCATTTGTATCGCGCGGTTTCTTGCCTGAATATGTTCGAGGTCGGAGGCGATGCCTTTTTTGCATCAGTTCATGAGGCAGTTGCGTATATGCGTGATGAATTTTACGGCAAATATTGCTGTAAGCAACCCACCACAACGCTTTGTGTGGGTCATACGCATATCGACTGCGCGTGGATGTGGACTCTGAAGCAATCCAGAGAAAAGGTACAACGCTCCTTCTCGACGGTTGTGGAGCTGATGCGACGTTATCCCGAATATAAATTTACAAGCTCCCAGCCGCTTCTTTACAAATACCTGAAGGAAGAGGCTCCCGAGATCTATGAGGAGGTCAAGCGTCTGGTCAAGGAAGGCAGATGGGAATGCGAGGGCGCTATGTGGGTCGAGGCGGACTGCAATCTCCCCTCAGGTGAAAGTCTTGTGCGTCAGGTGGTCTACGGAAAACGCTTCTTCCGCGAGGAATTTGACGTGGATAGCCGCGTGCTGTGGCTCCCCGACGTGTTCGGATATTCGGCGGCACTTCCGCAGATCCTTCGCAAGAGTGGGGTTGACTGGTTTGTGACCTCCAAGATCTCCTGGAACGATACCAACATGATGCCCTATCACACCTTTTTCTGGAGGGGCATTGACGGCACCGAGATTCCATCCTATTTTTTAACGGCAAAGGATATCGATGCCAACCACGGGCATGCTACCTATAACGGCAAGTCAACCCCCAAAATGGTGGCGGGAACCTATGCGAAATATTCGCAAAAGGCTCTTTCGGATGAGGTCATGCTGACCTACGGCTACGGTGACGGCGGTGGAGGACCCACGATCGAGCATCTGGAAATGATCCGACGCGAGCAGAAGGGCATTCCGGGCATGCCAAACGCCGAGACCGGCTTTGCAGGCGACTTTCTACGACGCATGGAGCAGAGAATGGCGGATCAGGTGATCCCGAAGTGGAGCGGAGAGCTTTATCTTGAATTTCATCGCGGAACCTACACCTCGATTGCCAAAAACAAGCGCAACAACCGACGTGCGGAATTTTTGTATCAGAATGCCGAGCTGATGGGATGCCTTGGTAAGCAGCTTCTCGGAAAGCCCTTCCCGAAGGCGGCTCTTCGAGAGGGATGGGAGATGATCCTGACCAATCAGTTCCACGACATTATTCCCGGCTCTTCTATCAAGGAGGTCTACGATCAATGTGACAAGGACTATGCAAGGATCATGGAGATCGGTGAGGATGCGGTCAATACCGTACAGAGAGAAATTGCCGATTCTTTTGACCAAAAGCACGGATACGTTGTGTTTAACCCGCACTCCTTTACAGGCGATGCCGCGGTCAGGATCGACGGCAAAACCACATTGGTGAGCGGCATTCCGCAAAAGGGCTATGCCTGTGCAAGTGTGTTTGTTGCCGAAAATAAGATCCAAATCAAGGACAGATGCGTTGAGACCGCGCTTTTTACCGTCCGATTTGACGAATTCTGGCAGATCGCTTCTATCTATGATAAGCAGAATCAAAGAGAGGTTCTGCGTAAGGGAGAGAGGGGC
Source organism: Eubacteriales bacterium (assembly GCA_045655785.1). GTDB lineage: Bacteria > Bacillota > Clostridia > Oscillospirales > CAG-272 > UMGS1865. The sequence goes on along the minus strand of JAZOPW010000304.1, from coordinate 1,729 downwards.
AACGAGATCCGACTCTATCCCGACTATCCTGATCGGTATGACGCATGGGAGTGGCAGGAATATTCTCTGGATTGCTACAAGCCGCTGACCGATGTCAGTGACGTTGCCGTGATCGAGGACGGCGCGCGTCGCGGTATTCGTATCACCAGACCCTACCTCAATTCTACCATTACACAGAGCGTGTGGTTCTATGACACCTTCAACCGCATCGAATTTGATACGGTTGCCGATTGGCATGAAAAGCACATGATGGTAAAGGCGGCGTTCCCTGTGAATGTCAATTCTGACAGGGCAAGCTATGAGATCCAATTCGGAACCGTGGAGCGTCCCACGCATAAAAATACAAGCTGGGATCGCGCCAAGTTTGAGGTCTGTGCGCACAAATATGCCGATCTTTCGGATAACGGCTACGGTGTGGCGCTGATCAATGATTGCAAATACGGTCACGATATTCATGACGGCGTCATGCAGCTGTCGCTCTTTAAATGCGCAGACCATCCCAACGTCGAGGCGGATGAGGGAGAGCATATCTTTACCTATGCCATCTGTCCGCACGCGGGAACCCTGATGCAGAGTGACGTGGCAAAGCAGGCGTACCTGCTCAACAATCCGCTCACCGCGATTCCCACAACAGGCGCGCGCGATCTTTTGCCGACGTCTTACAGTGCCGTGACGTTGGATTGCGACCATGCCTTCTGTGAGACCGTAAAGGAGGCAGAAGAGGGTAGTGAGATCGTGATCCGTCTTTACGAAGCGCAAAACAAGTGCGGTAAGGCGACCCTGACCTTTGGCTTTGACGTGGATCGTGTATCAGTTTGCGATCTTTTGGAGCAAAATGAGAGCGAGCTGCCCGTGAATGGCAGAAGCGTGACGGTCGATCTGCACGGCTTTGAGATTGTGACCCTGAAGGTAACGGCAAAATAAAATATTTTGAATGGAGGCTCACGGATGCGTTTGCATCGGAGCCTCCTGCTTTTTTTGAACCATTTCTTGACAAGGGGGGAGAAAGGTTGTATAATAGAGGTAAGATTGTGAAAGGGGGAAGAATATGCCGAGCCAAACATCTTCCATTACTGCGGATTCTCCCGTAACCGTGCTTTCGGGGGTGGGAAAAACACGTGCCGCGAGCTATGCAAGGCTTGGGGTCTACACCCTGGGGGATCTGATCCGACATTATCCGCGCGCCTATGAGAATCGCGGAGATATCCGTCTGCTTGCAGATGCAAAACCCGACGGAAAAAGTGCCGTGGTTCTGACGGTTGCAACCGAGCCGCGCTGTGTTCGTCTGCGCAGTCATAAATCCTTTCTCAAGTTCCGCGCGTTTGACGAAAGCGGAAGCTGTGAGATCGTTTATTTCAATCAGGATTATCTGAAAAATCAGTTTCCGATCGGATCGGTCTTTCGCTTTTACGGAAGGGTAGAGCGCAACGGAACCAAGTACAGTATGTCCTCTCCGATTGCCGAAGCATGGGTAGAGGAGCGCGGACTTCCTGCCTTTTATGCGGTCTACCATATGACCGAAGGATTGACGCCAAAGCAGATCGCAAAGGATGTCAGTGCCGCGCTTGCACTCCTTTCGGCTTCCGAGGAGGATCCTCTGCCGCACGCTCTGCGTGAGAAACGCGGACTTTGCACGCTTGCCTATGCCGAGCGCAACATCCATTCTCCCGAAAGCCTTGCCGCTCTTGCCGCGGCAAGACGCAGAAGTCGGATCGTAGCCATGTCGTTC
>JAZOPW010000303.1:0-4797 GCA_045655785.1 Eubacteriales bacterium | reverse complement strand
AAATGATCACACCGCTACCCGAGCCGGTTGAGGTTTGGGAACCGAAAATAGAGCTTCCCGTTGTAACCATGACATCGATCACAACCACCGAGTCCTCAACTCTTTGAACCACCTGGGAAACCGAGAAAACGTCCTCTCCTGCAGAGCCGAACGCAGAAGCCTCCGGATCTGTCTTTTCCAAAATATCCTGTGGAGCTTGATTATAAAGCTCGTCCTCGGACAGCGGACCATTTACAGCATCCTCACTTGAATCCCCGTAAATGATCTCTGCAAAATAAAAGCCTCCGAATCCTGCAATAAAAGAGCAGGAAACGCACAAAACCAAGGTCAAAAGAAGGAACCGGGCGTGGCTTCCACTCTGTTTCTTTTTCGGTGTGCGCGGCGGCACACGCGAGTTGTTATCTGATGAAAACACATATTCATACGTGTTTCCCATTGATGGTCTATAATCCTGTCCCTTATAATTGCCGTTTCCAAAGAAGCTGTTGTTGTTAGAATTTTGATCGTTCATATCAAAACCTCCCCTTTTCTTTGATGCAATTATTATAAAAAACAAATGTGACGGTTAGTTGACGGAGACAGAAAAAAAGATTGAAAAATAGGAGTAGTTCTTGTTTTTTTATCTGTTTTCTGTTATAATAAATATGTCCACTTTTATTATACCATAAAAAAACGAAAAGGGGAAGATATGTTTTCATTTTTATCTGATTTTTTGATAAAAAAAGGAATCGATTCCTTTGCACCGATCCCGCTTGACGCTTGCCGCATCATCCGTCCTTATCTGTTGGAGCGAGTCGGCATTGCTTCGGGAACGGTGATCCTGTTGGTTGTCCCCTATTTTACGCCTTCCTGCCTTGATGAAAAAAGAAATGTATCAGCCTATGCGGTTCCTCGGGACTATCATGGCTTTTTTGAGGACTTATACGGTGAGCTGATTCCAATGCTTCGGGAACGATACCCCGAGCATCGCTTCGCCGCTTTTGCGGATCATTCACCGATTGCGGAGGTTGAAGCCGCCGCAATGGCAGGGCTTGGTGTCATCGGGGAGAATCATCTTCTCCTGACACCGCAATATTCCTCTTACATCTTTTTGGGAGAGATCGTGACCGATGCCACGTTTGCGTGTAATCTATCTCCGATTCAACATTGTGAGGGCTGTGGTGCTTGTAAAAAGGTCTGCCCGTTTCCAAATCATGACGGCTGTCTTTCCGCGCTGACGCAAAAAAAAGGAGAATTGAGTACAGACGAGCAGGAGTTGATCCTGCGTTACGGGTCGGCTTGGGGATGCGATCTTTGCCAAGAGGTTTGTCCGCACACAAAAAAAGCCTTCAAAAATAAGACTGCTTTTTCCAAAATTCCCTATTTTACAGAGCAGGTCATTCCGTGTCTGACCACGGAAATACTTGACCGCATGACAGATGACGAGTTGAAAACCCGCGCCTATGCGTGGAGAGGCAGAAACACCGTCCGCCGCAACCTTTTACTGCTTGAAGAGAATCCCTCAACGAAAGGAGAAGAAACATGCTAAAGCTCATTTGCGGTCCGTCCGGATCCGGCAAGACCTCGGCATTGATCGAGTCGATCAGGCAGGATATTTCAAACGGGACGCGTTGCTTTTTGTTGGTGCCGGAGCAACAAGCCTACATCAGCGAGCGTGATTTTCCTTCGGTTTTACCCGAAAATGCAGGACTTTTTTTCGAGGTCGTCAATTTTTCGGGGCTTGCAGAGGACGTCTTTCGCGAATATGGCGGCGTTACCTTCCACAGTCTGAATAACGGAATCAAAAATCTGTTGATGTGGGATACACTACGCACACTTTCTCCCCTATTGAAGCGATACGGAAAAAGCGCGGGAAACGATACCACACTTTGCACGTTGATGATGCAAACGATGGAGGAGCTTCATATCAACGGGATCGACAGCGAGCGACTTGAGCAAGCCGCAAACAGCCTGCCGACAGGCGGTGCGCTTTCACAAAAACTCTCCGATCTTGCATTGATCGATGCTGCCTTTCGTGAAAAGCTTGAAGAAACGTTTGGCGGTGACCCCTCGGACAAGCTATTGAGGATGTCAAAGCTCTTGCAGGAGCATTCCTATTTTGCAGGCTGTCATTTGTATATCGATTCCTTTACAAGCTTTACCGCACAGGAATACAACGTCTTACGCGAGATCATGAAGCAGGCCGAATGCGTGACCGTGACGCTTTGCACTGACGATTTCCGTTCCACGCTTCCCCATTTTGCAAGCATTGTTGAAACTGCCAAGCGGCTTGAAAAATATGCAAAGGAATATCTGGTTCCCATCGAAAAAATCAAATTATCTGCGCAAAAGGAGCAAAAACCAAAGGCTCTTTCGATATTGGAGCAGGATATTTGGCGTTTTGATCTGATGCGCGAGGACCGTCGTACGGTGTCACGCGAGGAGGCAGAGCCTGTTCGGTTGCTGTCCTGTCCCAACCTTTATGAAGAGGCAGAAGCCGCCGCAATGTATATTTTAGAGCTTGTACAGAGCGGTATGCACTACGGAGATATTGTAGCGGTCGCACGGGACATTGAGGTCTATCGCGGCGTTTTGGATGCGGCTCTTGAACGATATGCAATTCCGTACTTTCTCTCCGAATCGACCGATCTTTCGTCCAAGCCCTTGACAAGACTGATCTTTTCTGCGTTGCGTGCCGTCAGCCATCATTTTCAGACGCAGGACATCATGACATTGGTAAAAACCGGGCTTGTCGGCATCAGTATTTCCGACGCGGCAATGTTTGAGGAATACTGCGAGACCTGGCATATTTCAGGCTCGCGCTTTACAGATGACCTCTGGAGTATGAACCCCGACGGACTTACAACCGAACGCTCCGCACGTGCGGAGGTTATTTTAGACGCCGCAAACCGTGTTCGGAAGGCGGTGATGAATCCGCTTTTGACGCTTGCATCCGAGCTTCGCATCTCCGCAAAGGTTTCCGACCGTTGCAGAGCGATCTTTGATTATCTTTGTACACTTGATATTGCCAATCAGCTTTCGGAACGCGCCAAGGGCGAGCTTTCCGACGGTCTGCGCCGTGAGGCAGGTGAAACGGTCAGGCTTTATCAGTTTGTTACCGATACGCTTACCACGATGTGCAAGGTGCTTCCAAATGCGGAAATGAGCGTGGACGGGCTGATCGCCGCCCTGACATTGCTCTTTTCCGAAACCTCCTTGGCATCCGTTCCCAACGTACATGACTGTGTGATCATCGGCTCTGCATCTACCCTGCGTGTGGAAAATGTGAAAGCCGCATTTCTGTTGGGGCTTTGTGAGGGCGAGTTCCCGCGCGCCATCAGCGACGACGGTCTTTTGACTAACAATGACAAGGAGCAATTGGAGGGACTTGGGATCATATTGGATTCGCGCACCTCGACACGCTCCTCGGAGGAGCTGCTGTATGTTTACAGAGCCTTGGCAAAGCCAAGTGAAAGGCTCTACCTTTCGACCGTCTCCTCACAAATTGACGGTTCGGCACGCACCCCCTCCCTGGCATTCAACCGAGTTTGTTATCTTTTGGATAAAAAAGCAGAGGCATTTGATTCCTCTGCCGTTTGGGATGCGACGAAGCGCTCACACATAGAGACATCGGAGATCGTATATAAGGCACCCACGGTCGATCGAGCCGTTACGTTAAGACTTTCTCAATCGCGTCTGCGCACCTTTATGCTTTGTCCCTTTTCCTATTACAGTACCTATACCTTAAAATTACGTGAAAAAAAGGACTCCCGTCCTACTTATGCTGACGACGGTACCTTTTTGCACTACGTTTTCGAGCATTTTTTAAAGGCATCGCTGACAGAGGACGGAAGGCTGACCTTGCCCCCCAAGGAGGAGATCGAGCCTCTTGCCAACCGAATTGTAAATGAATACATTATGAAGGTCTGTCCCGTTTCTCCCGAACGAACAGAAGGTCGCCTATTACATCTTTTCGCACGCTTACGGAAAATGGCGGTTGTGATGCTGTATGATATTGTTAGAGAGCTTCTTTCAAGCCGTTTTGTTCCAACCAAATTCGAGCAAAGCATCGGAACGGGTGCTCCCAACAGCCTGCCCGCCGTGATATTGGAGCTTCAAAACGGCTCTCGCGTTGCCTTGAGCGGAAAGGTTGACCGAATCGATATGTACCGTCACGGTGAAAAGGTATATATTCGGGTGGTGGACTATAAGTCGGGTACACACAAATTCACGCTGGATGACGTAAAGACGGGCATGGATATTCAGCTGGTTTTGTACTTATTTGCCCTTCTTGCAAGCGATCCCGAGCATATTGTTCCGGGCGGCGCACAATATCTCTACGCGTCAAATGATAAAGGGAAAATCGCCATCAATCGCAGTGGCTTTTTGTTGAGTGAACCCGATATTGCCGAGGCGGCAGACCTGACCCCCGACAGATCCTATACCAAAAAACTGATCTCCCAAACCTCGGAAGAGATCTCCGAGCTTGTTCAGGATATGAATCACGCCGTTATGCACGCGGCAGAGCGCATTCTTGCAGGAGAAACGCAAAAAACACCGTCGGAGGAAGCATGTATGTTTTGTCCGATCAAGGGCTACTGTGACAAAGCCTACCGAAAATGAAAGGAGCTGATTAGAATGAGCAAATCGTGGACCCCCTCTCAAGAAGCCGCAATGTCCTTGTCAGGAAAGACGCTGTTGGTCTCGGCGGCGGCAGGATCGGGTAAAACAAGCGTGTTGACCGAGCGCATCATCCGAAAACTGATCAACCGTGAAGCCGATCTATCTCGGCTCCTGGTGGTTACCTTTACACGCGCC